>NZ_JBFBJY010000122.1:0-15395 GCF_040702125.1 Kitasatospora sp. NPDC085895
CCGACGGCTCCACCGTCCGCATGGAGGTCTACCTTTTCGCCGAGTTCGCCCCCGACGGTCGCTTCCGCCGCATCGAGGAGACCACCCTCATGCTCCAGGGCGCCGAAGCCGACCGGAACCTCGGCAGCGCCCGCTGACCCGGCACGGCCCGCGTCGAGGGGATCCGCCTCCGCGGTGTCGACGCGGGCGGCCGACGGCTGGTCGGACGGTGCCCGGACTGCGCGACCTGCGGCCACCGCGCGCGCCGCGGCCACCGTGCGCGCCGCGGCCACTGCTCCGAGCGGGACCTCGGTCTCCCGGACGCGGCCGTCGGCGGAGGCCACCTCGAAGCGGCCGTTGCCGAGCGGTCTGGTACTCGGAAGATCGCTGCAGATGGGTGGCACGGCCCGCCGGCCGAGGGTGAACCAGTGCATGGCCTTTCCGGGCGACAGGGCCCGCAGACGCGGCTGTTCGAAGGCGGCCCCCGACGAGGGCCCGCCAGTCGGGCTGCTGCCACCGTTCGGCGTACCGGTCGGCGACCTGGTGCAGCAGCTGCCACCGTTCCGCCACCTCCTCGCCGTGCTCACCGGTCTCGGCCGCCGCCCGGATCATCAGGAAGGGCCACCGGGCAGCGAGTTCGCGCGGCTCGGCCCCCAGGATCCAGGACCGCACGGCACCGGCGGCCTCCGAGAGTTCCTGCGCGCTGCCCGAGGCCCGGTGGATTCCGTGCGCCCAGCAGTCGACCACGAACCCGCACCCGCCGCCCGGCAGCATCACGACGCTCGCCGAGCGGCCGTCGGCCTCCACCCTCGCAGTCACACGGCGCCAGCCCGGTGAGGACGTCATCGGCCCGACCCGGAGCCCCGGGCCCGCGCGGTCGACCGCCTGGAGGGCGTTCTGCACCGAACCGGCCCTCACCACCTCGGGACGGAGCTCCGCGTACGCGGCCAAGGGGCCGCCGTCATCGACCGGCGCTGCACCTGAAGGCTGTTCGGACATGCGGCCGAGTCCGTCGGAACGGCCCGCCACCGGGACGGTGCTACGGACTCCACGTCAGGTCCGCTCCGCCGGCGGCCTCGATCAGCCGGCGCAGCGACCCGCTGCCGAACGGTCAGCCGGTGGTCTCCACCTGGACCCAGCCGGTGCCCGGCCCGTCGGCTCCCGCGTGCCACCACCACCAGCCGCGGTCGCCACCGCCGCCGTCCTCGGTCGGGTCGAAGCAGTGCAGCCGGTCCGACAGCGTCCACGGCTCCCGATCGGCGGCCGCCCGCTGCTCCGGCGTCATCGCCCGCCACTGGCGCAGCCGTTCCTCGGCGTCGAAGGGCGGCGCGCCGGGTTCCGGCTCGACGGGCTCCGGCGCGCACCGCCGGACGAACCAGGCCGGCAGCAGCTGCGGCCACTGCTCGCCCGCGGGCCAGTCGTCCGTCCGCCGGACCACGCGGCGCAGGACGGCACGCGCGCCGTCGACGCCCCCGGGCCGGGTCCGCGGCGGTGAACCGGACCCGCACGAAGAACGGCCGTGCCCGGTCGCCCTCGGGCCCCGGCCCGGACCGGAGCCGCCGCAGCTCGTCCTCCGCAATCCCCGTGCGGAGGAGTGTGCACCACCTCCGACCTCGCGAACCTCTGGGGTTCCTCAAGTTCCTTGCCGTGTACGGAACAGGCCCAGCACCATGATCGGTATGACTGGATTCCTGGGAGTGAACACCAAGCACAACGTCGTCGTGGTCGTCCGGGACGCCGACGTCGTCTCCGCGGCCCTGGCCCGGGCGCTGGCCGAGGCGACGCCCGAGGAGCGTCCGGGCCTGGAACGCGCCGCCGCACTCGTCGAGGCCACCGCCGCCGCCGACGAGACCCGGCTGCGCGCCCGCTGGGTCCGTGCCCGGCTGGCCGCCGTCGGTTTCACCGGCGCCGTCGACTCGGTCGCCGCGGTGAAGGCGCTGCGCAAGGCGGAGCCGCGGCTGAGCCTGCTGGCGGCGGTGCAGTTGCAGAAGGACGCGGTGGCGGAGCCCGAGTGACCCGGCACGGCCGGCACCGCCCCCGGCACCGCCCCCGGCGTCTCCCCGGGCGACGACCCGTCAGCGGAACCGGTGCAGGTTCTCGCCGAGGAAGGCCCCCAGGGTGCGCGGAGCGCGCCCGGTGAGGCGGTGGAAGGTGCCGTCCGGCATCTCCTCGCGGTCCACGGCGAGTTGCTGGATCTCCACCACATGGGTGGCCAGCCAGTCCGGCATGCCGGCCCGGCCGACCAGGTGGGCCTTGAGCCCGGACGGGCCCAGGTCGAGGTAGCGGATCGGGCGGCCGAGCAACTCCCCGAGCAGTGCGGCGAGTTCCGGGTGGCTGAAGGCCCGTCCGCCGGTGAGCGGGTACGTGCCGCCGGCCGCTTCCGGGCGGGTGAGGACTTCGGCCGCAGCGTCCCCGACGTCCCGGACGTCCACGTAGTTGCACCGGGCGCCGCCCGTCGCGCCGTGCACCACCCCGGCGGCGGCGATGCCGGGGGCCAGCAGCAACAGCTTCTGCATGAAGGCGTACGGCCGCAGCACGGTCGTGGTGATGCCGGTGGACCGCAGCCGTTCCTCGATCAGGTGGTGGCCGCGGGAGACGGCGACGGGCGAGTCCGGCTCGGCCGCGGGCGCGGAGACCTTGACGACGTGCTGCACGCCGCAGTCGACGGCCGCCTCGATCGCGTTCAGCTCGTACCGGACCTGGTCCGGGGAGTTCGCCATGGTGAGGAAGAGCTGCTGCGCGCCGCGGAAGGCCGTCCGCAGCGACCCGGGGTCGGCGGCGTCGGCCGGGTGGACCGCCGTACGGGCGCGCGTGTGCGGGTCGAGGGCGGCGGCCAGCCGGGCGGGGTCGCGGCTGAGGGCGCGGACCGGCGCGCCGGGGGCGGCGCGAGCGGCGAGGCTGCGCAGGGTGGCGCCTCCGGTGGCGCCGGCGGCGCCCATGACGACGATCACGAGGTGTGCCCTTCGGGTCGGGGTGCGGTGGGGAGTCGGTGCGTCGCGGCGCGGGCCGGGCGGCTGCCGCGCCAGCGCCAGGTGGTGATGGTGGCCGCGATCGCGGCGGAGACCGGCAGGTCGACGGTCATCCGGCTGGGCCACGGGCTGTCGGCGAGGGCCGGGACCTGCGGCAGCCAGTGGGCCGCGGCGAGGCCGACGGCCAGGCCGGGCGCCGCGGCGGCCAGTCCCAGCGCGGCGGCGGCGAGCGCCCGCGGGGTCCGGGCGGGCCGGGCGCGGACGGGTCGGCGGCGCAGCACGGCGCCGAGGGCGGCGGCCACCAGGGCGGAGGTGCCGCCGATGGTGGTGAGTGCCGCGGCCACCAGGTACGGCTGCCGGGTGACGGCTCCGCCGATTCCTGCCGTCACGGCGGGCATGGCGTAGGCGGTCAGCACCTCGCGCCACAGGACGAACGACGGAGGTGCGCCGGGGTCCCTCTTGCTCATGGAACGTCCTCTCCCACTCTATGATTAGGTGGCTAACTATTTGTGCTTAGGTGCCTAACTATTGGGGCTCGAAAAGGGGCGGCCCGATTCCTCGGCCCGCCCTGGTGCGGTCAGTCGTCGGTGAGCGCGTCGATGCCCGCGACCACCCGGGCCAGCAGGTCGAGGAAGGTGGTGCGCTCCTCCGTCGAGAGCCCGCCGACCAGCGCCTGCATCCGGGCGAAGTGCTCGGGAGCCAGGGCGCGCAGCTTGTCGGCGCCGCGCGCGGTGAGGATCACCACGTTGCCGCGCCCGTCCTCGGCGGACGGCCGGCGGGCCACCAGGCCCTCCCGCACCAGGCCGTCGACCAGGCCCGTCACCGTCGCCCGGGACACGCCGAGGCTCGCCGCGAGCTGCGAGGGCGACTTCTCGCCGCCGTGGTCCTCCAGGTCGGCCAGCAGCCGGTAGCGGCCGGTGGAGAGGCCGAAGCGGCCGAAGTGCACCTCGCCGGCCTGGCCGATCCGGGCGCCCGCCGCCATCAGCCGCGCCGCGACCAGGACCGCCTGCGGATCGGCGGTGAGGCCGTAGCGGGCGATCTGACGGCGGGCCTGCTCGAGGGTGGGCGCGCCGAGGCCGGTCTCGGGATGCTGGGTCACGAGAAGTACTATGGCGCCTAATCAGATCCACGGTCAAGCCCGGCCGTCTCCCGCCCGCGGACGCACCGTCCGGCGCAGCCACCACCGCGGAACGGCCGCGGCGGATCCGCCTCGGCACCGTGCCGGTCCAACGCTTCTCGGCAGGTCCAACGGCCGTGCGGCGACGGTTCGTTCCCGGAACCGATGTGACATTGCGCCCAGCCCGCAGCCCTGTCGCGGCACCCCGCTGCCGCCCCATACTCCAGGACCTGACGGACCGACGGGTGGAGGAGCACGGTGAACACGGCGAGCACGGCGCACACAGGGAGCACGGCAGTGACGGCGGGGACGTGGAAGCTCGGCGACCTGAAGGTGAACCGCATCGGCTACGGCACGATGCGGCTGACCGGCAACGGCATGATGGGGAACTCCGACGGCGCGCCGATCGACCGCGACGCCGCCGTCCGGCTGCTGCTCGACGCCTTCGAGCAGGGGGTCGACCACGTCGACACGGCGGCGTTCTACTTCTCCCCGCTGCGCTCCGCGAACGAGCTCCTCAACCGGGCCCTCGCGTCCTGGCGGGAGGACGTGGTGGTGGCGACCAAGGTCGGCCCGGGGCGCGACCCCTCGGGCGAGTGGCTGACCATGGCCCGCCCCGACCAGCTGCGCGGCCAGGTCGAGGAGAACCTGCGCCAGCTCGGCCGGGACCACCTCGACGTGGTCAACCTGCGCCGCAACGGGCCCGGCAGGGACTCGATCGCCGAGCACTTCGGCGCGCTCGCCGAACTGCGCGCGGCCGGCCTCGTCCGGCACCTCGGGCTCTCCAACGTCCGCCCCGAGCACGTGGCCGAGGCCCGTACCGTCGCTCCCGTGGTCTGCGTGCAGAACTCCTACGGCGTGGACCGGCGCCGCGCCGACGAGACCGGGTTGGTGGACCTCTGCCGGGAGCTGGGCATCGCCTTCGTCCCGTACTTCGCCGTCGCCGGGCTGCGCAGCGAGGCGGGCGCCGCCCGGGAGCAGGACGCACGCGTCCTCGCGGTCGCCCGTGCGCACGGCGCGACCCCGGCGCAGGTGCGGCTCGCCTGGACGCTGCACCGCGGCCCGCACGTCCTGGCCATCCCCGGCACCAGGGACCGGGCGCACCTCGCCGAGAACATCGCCGCCGGGGCGCTGCGCCTGACGGGGGCGGACCTCGCCCTCCTCGACGGGCCGGGCGGGGCCGACGGCTGACCGCGCCCGGCCGGGGTGGGGGAGGCCGGGCGGCGGACGGGCCGTCCCGGCGTTCGGGTCAGGGCAGGACCTCCACGTACCCCTCGGTGCCGTGCACGCGGATCCGCTGCCCGTCCCGGATCAGCCGGGTGGCCCGGTCCACGCCCACCACCGCCGGCAGGCCGTACTCCCGGGCGATCACCGCGCCGTGCGTCATCAGGCCGCCCACCTCGGTCACCAGGCCCGCGATCCCGACGAACAGCGGCGACCAGCTGGGGTCGGTGAAGGTCGTGACCAGGATGTCGCCCGCTTCGAGTTCGGCGTCCGCCAGGTCGAGGACGACGCGGGCCCTCCCCTCGACGGTGCCGGCCGAGACGGGCACGCCGACCAGGGCGCCGGCCGGCGCGTCGTCGCGCCGGTACGCCCCGGTGAGGGCCTCGCCGTCCGAGGTCAGCACCCGGGGCGGGGTGAGCGCGTGGTACGACCGGAACGCCTCCTTGCGCTGCCGGACGAGCCGGGCGTCCACCCGGTTCGAGCGGACGGCGTCGTGGAACTCCTGGAAGGTGAGGTAGAAGACGTCCTCCCGCTCGGGGAGCACGCCCGCCCGCACGAGGCGGTCGGCCTCCGCCATCAGGGCCCGCTTGTAGACGGCGTAGCGGCTGATGATGCCGTACTTCGGGTACTCCCGGTACCCGATGAAGGTGCGGACCCGGTCGATCATCCGCTTGGTCTCCTCGGCCTTCCGCTCGCCGTCCGGCAGGGCGCGCAGGCGCGACAGCACGTCCCGTTCCTTCTCCTGCGCCTTCCGCCGCCCCTGCTCGAAACGCCGTTCGGCGGCGCCCGACTCGAAGTTCCTGACGTGGTCGAGGATCACGGGCACGAGCGTGGCGGGGCGCTCGCGCCAGCGCGGCCTGGTGATGTCGATCTCGCCGACGCAGCGCATGCCGTACCGGTCGAGGTAGTCCGCGACGGCGTCACGCGCCCGTGCCCCGCCCGCGAGCCCCACCAGCCCGTCCAGGAAGTCCTGCTCCTCGGCGTCCGCCGCGCCCTCGCCGTGGACGTCCTGGACGTCCTGGAGGTACGCCACCACCTCCGGGTACGGGCGGATCACGTCCGCGACGTCGAGCAGCTCCAGCCCCATCCGGGAGGTGATGTTGCCGGGTGCGGAGAGCGTGAGCGTGTCGGCCGCGTTCTTCTCCCCCAGCCACTCCTGCAGGGTGTCGTTGAGCCACCACGTGGCCTCCATGCCCGCCATGATCGCCTGGATGCTCAGCGGATCGGCGAGGACCCGCTTGTGCTCCTCGAAGGCCTCCAGCAGGAAGTCGAACAGCGCCGGTCCCGTCCTGGTCCGGATGTCGCGCTCCAGCGCGGCGACGGACGCCCGGCTGCGCTCGATCAGCCCGGCGACGATCGCCGGATCGGTGTCGATCGGGGTGGGCGGGCTCCCGGCCGGCGGGCCGCCGGGGCCCGCGTCCGGGAGCGAGGGGACGAAGCCGTCGCGGTCGAGGACGGTCTCCAGCGCGTCCCTGACCAGCGGATCGCCCTTCCCCAGGACGTCCAGCAGGCCGGCGCGGCTCGCGGGCGAGGCCAGGCGCCGGGTGACGTCGACGAACAACCGCCCGCCGGCCTCGTGCATCGGCACCATGGCCGTCAGCCGCCACATGGACAGCCCGAGCGGCCTCATGGGGTCGGTCATCATCTGCCCGTGGCCGACGGAGACGTAGACGTGGTTCTCCCGGTCGCCGATCTCGGGGACGGGGAACAGCGTCGTGATCGGCCGGCTCTGGACGATCCGGAACCCGTCGTCGGCCAGGCACCATTCGACGTCCTGCGGGCGGCCGAAGTGCGCTTCGATCCGCCGTCCGAGCCGGACGAGCTCGACGGCCTGCTCGTCCGTCAGGGCCGGCTGCTCCTGCAGCCGCGGTTCGACCGGCACCTCGCGCGTCCCGCCGTCCGGCAGCGCGCGGACGGCGCTGCGCTTGGCGGCGACCGCCCTGCCGACGACCTCGCCGTGCCGCACCGTGAAGACGTCCGGGTTCACCAGGCCGGAGACCAGCGCCTCGCCGAGGCCGAGGCCCGCGTCCACGGTGGCGACCTCCCGGTTGCCCGTGACGGGGTCGGCCGTGAACAGGACGCCGGACGCGTGCGGGACGACCATCCGCTGCACGACCACGGCCATGTCGACCGCACGGTGGTCGATGCCGTTGCGCCGGCGGTAGGTCACGGCCCGCTCGGTGAACAGCGAGGCCCAGCACCGGCTGACGTGCCGGAGGACCTCCGCCGGCCCGACGACGTTCAGGTAGGTGTCCTGCTGGCCGGCGAAGGAGGCCGTCGGCAGGTCCTCGGCCGTCGCACTGGACCGGACGGCGCAGGCGGCCCGCTCGCCGAGCCGGGCGGCCGCACCGGTGATCGCCGCCGCGAGGCCGTCCGGGACGGCGGTCCCTTCGACCGTCCGGCGGATCTCCGCGCTGAGCACGCGGATCGCGTCCCGGTCGTCCGGGTCCACCCGCGACAGCTCGTCGAGCAGCCCGTCGACCGCCGGCGCCTCCGCCAGGATCCGGCGGAAGGCGTCCGTCGTCACGCAGAAGCCGCCCGGCACGCGGACGCCCTCGAGCCGCATCAGCGCGCCCAGGTGCGCGCCCTTGCCGCCGACGAGCGCGAGCTGCCCCTCGTCGACCTCGTGAAGATCCACCACGTACTGCTCCGTCACCGGCGCCTCCACCTCCGTCGGACCTCCTGACACACGCATGTCGTACCCCGTTTCCGCAGGTTGTGGCATCGGCCGACGATTCTCCGCCCCCACCGGGGCCTTGCGGCAAGCCCCCCGGCCCGCTGTACGGTGAGAGTGGCAAGGAGAGGGCTCTCCTTGCCTTCGTGCTTCCTGCCGCCCTGCGGCACCCGACCGGACGGGCCGTCAGGGCGCAGTGCCGCAGGGCTCGAAGGGCCTCCGCGGGCGCCGACCGGAACGATTGGTGTGCGATAGGTTGGCCGCCGTGACCGAATTCGAACACGCCGTCTGGCCGCCCGCCCCGATCAGGACGGAGCGGCTCGTGCTCCGCGAGGCCGCGGCCGGGGACCGGGCGGCGTTCGTCCGGCTGTTCGCCTCGCCGGAGGTGGGCACCTTCATCGGCGGCCACCGGCCGCAGGACGAGCTGGAGCGCGCCATGCCCGAGGTGCCCGGGCGGCGCCCCGGCCTCCTCGTGGTCGACCTCGACGGGGCGATGATCGGCATGATCACGCTCGACGCCCGCGACGCCGCACGTCCGGGCCACGTCCGCCCGGACGCCGGGGAGGCCGAGCTCGGCTACCTGTTCCTGCCGGAGTCCTGGAGGCACGGCTACGCCGCCGAGGCGTGCGCGGCCGCGCTCGACTGGTTCGCCGGGACGCACCCCGAGGAGCCGGTGGTGCTGTGCACCCGGACCGCCAACGACCGTGCGATGCGCCTCGCGGCGAAGCTCGGGTTCACCGAGGTGGAACGGTTCGAGGAGTTCGGCGCCGAGCAGTGGTTCGGCGTGCGGCACCCCCGCGCGGCGTCCGGCCGAACAGCCTCCGACACCGTCTCCGCCTCGGGCACCGAGGGCATGGCGCCGTCCGGACGATAATGGCCGGGGCCACGGGCCTGCCGCGTCGGCGGCCGGTCGACGGAGAGACGGAGGACGGATGACCCTGGAGGCGGGCCGGCGCGTGAGGCTGGCCGAGGACGTCGGGATCGGCGAGGCGGTCGCCGGGGAGCCCGCGGCCGTCGTCGGGTTCCTCTCACTGGGCGCCGGGATCGAGGGCACCGTCGAGCGGGTGGACGGCGAGCTCCCGGAGAGCGACGGCGTGCACGAGTACCAGCGGCTCAAGGCCCTGTACGAGGACTACGGGCACACCATGCCGGAGGCGAGCCGGACCCGGCTGGAGGCGCAGATCGCCGGCCTGGAGCCGGAGTGGGCCGCACACCGGGAGCAGGGCGACCGGGTGACGGTCCGGGTCCGCTGGGACAACGGCTTCGTCCTCGACGGTGCGCACCAGGACGTCCTCACCCCGTTGTGAGGGCGGACGTCCCGGTGCACCGGCGCCGGACGCCCCGGACCGGCGGCCCCGTGACGTGCGGTCAGGCGAAGTAGTGGCCCTTCTCCAGGTCCTCGACGAGGCCCGGCTCCGAGGGGTGCCAGCCGAGCAGCTCGCGGGTGAGCGTGCTGGAGGCGGGCTGGTCGACGGCCAGGATCCGGCCGAGGAAGCCGAAGTCCTCGGCGGGGACGGAGGCGGTCGGCAGGCCGAGGTGGCGGCCGATCACCTCGGCGATCGCCCGGACCGGCACGCCCTCGTCGGCGACGGCGTGCAGCACGGACCCGGCCGGGGCCTGTTCGAGCGCGAGGCGGTACAGCCGCGCGGCGTCCCGGACGTGCACGGCGGGCCAGCGGCCTGCACCGTCGCCGACGTAGCCGGAGACCCCCGTGCCCCGAGCGGTGGCGACCAGGTGGGCGACGAAGCCGTGGTCGCCGTCGCCGTGCACCGTCCGGGGCAGCCGTACGACGGACGGGCGGACGCCGCGTGCGGCCGCGTCGAGGGCCGCCCGGGCGTTCGCGTCCCGGCCGGCCGCGGGTGAGCCCGGGGCGGAGGTGTCGTGCTCGGCCGCGACCCGGCCGGGCACCGCGGGGGTGCCGGCGGTGACGACCAGGGGCTTGCCGGAGCCCTCGAGCGCGGCGGCCAGGGTCTCGATGGCGCGGGCGTCGGCCTGCACGGAGGCCTCGAAGCGGCTGAAGTCGTGGATGAAGGCGAGGTGGACGACCCCGTCGCAGTCGGCGGCCCCGGCGGTCAGGGCGTCGAGGTCGTCCAGGTCGCCGCGGATCACCTCGGCTCCGGCGGCCGTGACGGCGGCGGCCGAGGAGTCGGACCTGGCGAGTCCGAGCACCTGATGGCCTGCGCCGATGAGTTCGGGGACGAGGGCCGAGCCGATCCAGCCGGACGCGCCCGTGACGAATACCCGCATGGCGGTGCCTCCAAAGTGATGACAGGTTCTGTCATCAGAGTACAGGTGATGACAGGCTCTGTCATCGCGTAGGATCGCCGCATGGGTCGATGGGAGCCGAACGCACGCGGCCGGCTGGCGCAGGCGGCACTGGAGCTGTATGCCGAGCAGGGCTACGAGCAGACCACCGTGGGGGACATCACCGCCCGGGCCGGGCTGACCGAGCGCACCTTCTACCGGCACTTCGCCGACAAGCGCGAAGTGCTCTTCTTCGGCACGGAGATGGCGAAGGACCTGCTGGCCCGGACGGTCGCCGACGCACCGGCCGACGCCTCGGCGATGGACGCGGTGGGTACCGCCCTCGAAGCCCTGGCCGCCGAGTTCCAGGAGAACGCCGACCGTGTCAGGACGCGGAACACCGTCGTGTCGGCCCACGCCGAACTCCGCGAACGCGAACTGATCAAGCTCGCCGGGCTCGCCGAGGCGATGGCCGAGGCGCTGCGCGCCCGCGGCACCGCGGACCCGGCCGCGAGCCTGGCCGCCGAGACGGGGATCGCCGTGTTCAAGGTCGCCTTCGTACGGTGGATCGACGACCCGGGCCGACCGGACCTGCCGGACGTCCTGCGGGCCTCGACCCGGGAACTGCGGACCGTCCTCACGGAGCACGCGTCCGCCTGAACGGGCCGCCACGACCAGACACCGTCACCCGGCACCGGCACCCGCCCGCCGTCGCGGCCGGGTGACGCGCCCACCGCCCGCACGGCGGCGTCCCGGATCACGACGCCGCCGTGCGGCAGGGTGCTGGTGTGGACGAATACGACGTGGACGAGGCGCTGCAGCAGGCCCTCGACCGGCTGACCGCACTCGCGCACATCAGCTCGGCGCTGGCCGGCACCCTGGACGGCCGGGCCGGGCTGGAGCGGGCCTGCCGGATCCTGGCGCAGCGCCTCTGCGACTGGTGCACCGTCGACCTGATCACCGAGCAGGGCGGCATCGAGCGGATCTTCGCCTCCCGCCGGAGCACGCCGCACCTGCCCGGCAGCCTGCTCGCCCAGCCTCCGGAGACCGCGGCCGGCCCGCTCGCCCGGGTGCTGCGCGGCGCCGGCCCGCTGCTGCTCACGGCCGCCGACCTCGGCGACGTCCGGCGGACCGACCCCTGGGACCGGGCGCAGGCCCGGACCCGGGCCGAGCAGGAGACCGCCAGCGCCGTGATGGCGCCGCTGCGGGCCCGCCGGGAGGTCGTGGGAGCGGTCACCGTCGCCCGCACCGGCAACCGGCCGCCCCTGGCCGAGGCCGACCTGCCGCTCGTCGAGGACATCGCCCACCGGCTCGCCCTGGCCGTCGACAACGCCCGCCTCCACCGCGAGACCGAGCACATCGCCGAACGCCTCCAGCGCTCGCTGCTGCCGGCACTCCCCCGGGTCGACCGGCTCACCATGGCCGCCCGCTACGTGCCGGCGCACGGCACCGCCCAGGTCGGCGGCGACTGGTACGACGCGTTCGTCCTCCCCACCGGCCAGACCGCGCTCATCATCGGTGACGTCACCGGCCACGACCTGCGGGCCGCGGTCACCATGAGCCAGCTGCGGAACATGCTCCGCGGCATCGCCTGCGACCGGCAGGAACCGCCCGGCGCGATCCTCTCCCGCCTCGACCTCGCCCAGCACGCCCTGTACCCGGGCGCGACCGCGTCGTGCATCTACGCCGTCGTCCACGGGCCCGACGGCGGCCCGTGGAAGCTGGACCACGCCAGCGCCGGACACCTGCCGCCGCTGCTCGTCACCCACGAGGGCGACACCAGCTACCTCGAGAGCGGCGCGAGCCTCCTCCTGGGTGTCGACACCCGCCTGCCGCGCCCCAGCGCCACCGACCCGCTCCCGCCGCTGTCCACGCTGCTGCTCTACACCGACGGCCTGGTCGAGCGCCGCGGCGAGTCCCTCGACCGCGGTCTGGCCCGGCTGCGCCAGCACGCCGCCGCGCTCGCCCGGGAGAGCTGCGACTTCTTCTGCAGCGAGCTCGTCGCCGGCCTCGCCCCGGCCAGCACCGACGACGTGGCCCTCCTCGCGCTGCGCATCCCCGCCGCCGGCGCGGGCCGCCGCTGAGGAGGTCCGCGGCTACAGCTCGAACGTCGCGACGACGGGCGAGTGGTCGGACGGCCGGTCGTGCGGGGCGGCCGGGCGGGCCTCGATCGTGACGGACGGTCGGACGACCATGCAGGACGGGTCCGGATCATCCATCCGCTGCGCCCGACCGCACTGTGTGAATAGGTCTGAGCCGCGGGGATGCCGAACCTCTTGTCGGCCGAGTCGCGAGCGCAGGAGCGTCACTGCGAAGGCGGGCGCAGGCAAGTACGGGCGACTCACCGACCGTCTGCGGACCGAGGTAGCGTCACCGCGAGAGCAGGCGCAGGTAGTGCCCTCGGCATCGTCAGGCTCGGTGCCAGGACCATCACTGCACAGGCGGAGCAGTTCGCGCCACATGATCATCCGGCCTTCCGGGTCGGGACCGTCCCCGCGCAGGCAGGGAGCAGCCACGCGACCAGGCCAAGCGGGACCGCCAGGAAGGACCATCCCCGCGCCGGTGGATCAGCCGCTGTCTCCACCGTTTCCTGTCATCAGGGAGCGGCCGTGGAGTGCTTGACAACCATTTCCACCGTGATGCCCGCCGGGGTGAGGATACGGTCAAGCTCGCGCTGCAGGGCTTGGGAGTTGGCCGAGGACGGGGGCAGCACCGCGCGCCGGAGCAAGCAGCCGTCGGTCGTCAGGATGAACAGGGTGAGCTTGACGGCCACGGGCTTGCGGGGGTTGAGGGACGAATCCACCCTGTAGTCCTCGATCCAGACGCGGTCCAGCTGAGCAAGGCGTCTGGGCGGGTCCGCGCGGGTGCTCCGGACGAAGGTCAGGGTGTCGGGGGCGGCAGCGGGCGTGAACCGCAGCCGGTGCACGTCCCGGTAGGCCGCGAACAGGGTCGTACCCGCGAAGAAGAGGCCGCCCACCAGAGCCATGCCCCCGATCGCCGCCCAGATCGCCCCGGGCCCGAAGTCGTAGAACGCCATGACCACGTAGACCGGGAAGCCAAGGAGGGCGGTGACCAGAGCCCCGGACGTCACTTCACCGGGCCACCGCCGGACGGCGACACCGAACGGCCCGATCCCTTCACGCAGCACCACATCGACCCTGCCGGGATTCGAACGGTCCACCCGCACCCTGTCCATGACGCAAGGTTAGGATCCCGCCACCCGCTGTGGAAGAGCTCGCGCAGGGGCCCGGCTGCTTCGACGGAGCCGAAGAGCTCAGCGACGCGACTCCGGGAGAAAGGTTCGAGTTCGAGGCCGACAACGACGACAGGAGCCGCCGCACTCTTACTGATCATTTCAAAATGAGGTCCGGAGCTGGGGGCGGCGGGTGTAGCGGGGCAGGGAGACGAGGAACATCTCCCCGACCGCGTCGTTCAAGGACTCGACGGTGCCCTTGAGGTGCGGGGTGTAGGCGGGCAGATCCGGCACGGGGACGGCGAACGCGCCCAGTGCCGAGGTCATGGCGGCACACAGGAACTCCTTGCCCCGGTCCACGCGGACTACCGAGGGCAGGCCGCCGATCGGGCCGTGGGGACCGGTCCGTGTGATCGCGATCCGCAGGGCGGCGAGTACCGCGTCCCGGGACGGTATGTGCGGGGCGACGGCGACCCCGGTGATCGCCCGGGTGGCGCAGTCGATGAACCAGGTGATCCACGGACAGGCCAGCTCCCCGTCCACGTCGACCTGGACGGGGACCCGCTTGTGATCGCCCTCCCAGCAGGCGTTGCGCCAGGACCGGGGCCGGCGTCCGAAGACGTCGTGGATACGGCGGGCCTTCTCCCCACTACGCAGCCCGGCCCGGTGCCCCGCCGACAGCTCCCGGGCAACCGCCCGCTGGAGCGTACGCAGCGACGGAGGAGCCGGCAGCAAGGGATCGGCTGCCGCCCGCGCGGCCAGCTCCCGGTGGACCGCTGCCGTGTTCCCGCCCCACAGGGCCAGAAGATGCCGGAACGCCGGATCGGGGGTAAAACACCCGGCAGGAACAGGAGTCGTGCATCCGGAGCTCCTCGCAGCGGCAAGCCACCGCCACACCGTGCGCTCCCCCACCCCCACTGCGGACGCGATCAGCCGGACATGCGCCGAGGCCAGCTCACCACGAACATCGAGCGCCAGCAGTCTCGCCACGGCAACCCGGCGGGCCTGATCACGCCCGAACACCACTCGTTCGTCCACAGCTCATCAATGACAGGCCACCACCAGCCACGACACCGAAAACGCCAAACCCCTGACAGCGACAAACGACATGCGCTACCAGCCCCAGCCCGGACCCTGGCCATCCATACCAGGCGACACCACCACGACCAGCACAAACGACAACCATGACAGCACCCAAACGACAGCACACGACAGTCAACACCAAGCAGCCGACCAGCAGAAACAAGACCTCAACCACTGCCAGAACACCAACGCCCCACCACTGCCGCTCCCCCGACGCACACCAGCCCATATGGATCCGAAACGGTTGGGGTTGCGGTTCGTTGAACACCGCGTGAGTGAACTGGTGGGTGGCGCGCGGCACTTGTCGCCGTCGGCGCAGGAGGCATTGCGATTCAGGGCGGTGGCCGCGTTGCTGGAGGGCCGGGACCGAGAGGATGTCGCGGCGGTGTTCAAGGTCTCGTTGAAGGCGGTGGACGGCTGGTGGGCGAAGTGGCTGGCCGGCGGGCGTGAGGCGCTGATCGGGCGTCCGCGTGGGCGGCGGGTCGGGGAGCATCAGGTGCTGTCCGAGGCCGAGCAGGCGGCGGTGCGGCAGGCCGTGCTCGACCATCAGCCTTGTGACCTGGGGCTTTCCGGTCAGCTGTGGACGCGTGCCCAGGTGGGTGCGCTGATCGCGAAGCTGTATCGGGTGCGGTTGACCGAGCAGGGGGTGGGCAAGTACCTGCGCCGCTGGGGGCTGTCGTTCCAGCGGCCGGACAAGCGGGCCGTCGAGCAGAACGGCGAGGCGGTGCGCGGCTGGCTGGAGGAGACCTGGCCGGCGATCCGCGCGAAGGCGAAGGCCGAGGGCGCCGAGGTGCTGTTCGCCGACCAGATCGGCATCCGGTCCGACCAGGTCACCGGCCGGACCTGGGGAGAGAAGGGCCGGACCCCGATCGTGCGGCGGACCGGGAACCGGTTCTCGGTCAACGCCATGTC
>NZ_JBFBJY010000123.1:0-14988 GCF_040702125.1 Kitasatospora sp. NPDC085895
AGCTTCAACCAGGTTGCTGCGACAACCCGGCGGTGCAGGTCTCTCACCTCACTCGACTCCACGGCGCCTCGTGGCGCACCCACCAGGTACGACAAGCTCGCCGTCCGCTACGAGGCGACCGTGCTGATCGCAGCTCTCAACGAATGGCTCTGACCGGGGCGGTCCTCCCGTCCTCGTTCACCAGTCCCGGCCGGCGGACAGCTTCTCCGCATCCGCGTCCGTGAACCCGTATGCCGACGCGACGAAGCAGAACTCGTCGCAGATCCACTCGCGCGCAACCGTCTCGATCCCGCTCCCAGCCGCCATGAACTCCATGTCCAGCAGGTTGAACTCCTCCGTGGCAGCCCGGGTGAGCGCATACAAGTTCTCCAGACCCGACGGCAGCTCGGCCTCGATGCGCTCGCACAGTTGCAGCAGGATCGTCCTGCCCTGGTCGACCACCTGATCAGGGAAGTACGAGTCGTTGAACATCTCCCGCAGGAATGCGTGTCCCAGTACCTGCTGGTTAGTGATCGGCATGGCACTTCCCCATCTACGCGAAGAGCTGACGCGCCGATCATGCACAGCGCCACTGACAACGACGCCACCTATGTACCCGGACCCTCCGCGACCAGGTCTTTCACAACAGGCCCTACGGCGACGGCAGACCAGAGCTCCGTCGCAGACCGAGGCCTCCCAACGCACCCAGTCACGTGACAGAACACGAACGAGCCAATCTCCCGACGGGCAACCAACGGCATCGGATCGGCCAGCTCCAACCAACACAGCCAGGTCTGCGAGGGCGCTTTGCCACACGAAGCGGACAAACTCGGCCGACCCCACGGCTGACGCGCCTCCATCAGCATGCGGCCGACCCCGCGAACGGAGAACGAGGAACCGCTGGCACCAGGATGCTGTGCCAGCGCCGACCGCTGTAATTAGCCGAGCATGACAGGACCGAGGTCGGCCGGCAGCCGACGCATGGCCAGTGCCACGGCCTCGCCTGGCGTGGCGAATCGACCGAGATCCTGGCTGGTGAGACTCCGGCTCACCCCGTACGTGCCGTCGCTGTTCGCCGTCAGACACGGCCCGACCACGGCCAGCCGCGGGCGGGTGGTCGCCGAGAAGCGCAGCGCCCAGTGGGCCCGTGAACGGGTAGAGGGCGCGCAGCACCGGCTCGGCGTAGGACACCTCGATCAGCGCGCGGTACGTCTTCTGCCAGGCGTACTCCACTTCCCCCGCCTCGCGCCGCAGGTGCTGCCACTCGGACTCCGTCAGCTGCGCGGGATCCAAATCGGGCGCCTCGAACCGTCCGGTCAGGTGCACAAAGGGCGCAGCCTGGCGGATGTCGTCCAGGGCAGCCCCGTCGTGCCATGCGCGGGCTGCCCGGGGCGACTTGCGCCAGGCTGTCCGCCGTGCCGTCGACGAGAGCCAGGCCCTGGAACTGATCCTCGCCGCAGATCGATCACTGCCGCTCGTACCGCCACGCACTGATCTGCAGTGGCCCACGGTGCGGCACGGTGGTGGCGACCGTCGCGTGGAGCAGCGGAGCCGAGACCGAGGGTGTGACAGGCATGTCGGCGACGCCACAGGCCTCCGAGCCCAGCGCCGTTACGCCCAGATCCGAGGACCAACACGCTGTTCCTTGCGCTCCCCGTCCCTCACCCGCACGCTGGCCAGCCCGAAAAGGATGACCGCGTCACCGCCAGGAACCGGCCGCGGCGCGCTCTAGTGTCGGCTCGAAACACCGTCAGAGCCGGAGGTGGACACATGGCAGGCGCCAGCGGACCGACGATGGACCTTTCACCCCGACGCCGGTCGATCTGGGACATCCCCGACGACGACCGAGCGCCGTCATCTACACCATCCGACACCGCAGGCCGGCCAGTGCCGCTGCACAAGCTCTGGGCAAACCCTTTCAACCCCAGACTCGTCCACGACGATGCCGAAATCGACGCGATGGCCGACTCCATCAAGGCCGAAGGTCTCCTCCAGGACCTGATGATCGCCGACATCGGCCCGTTCCTCGCCTACTGGACGAACCGCCTCACCACAGCACCCCGCCAGCGCACCCTCCTCACAGAATCCCTGGCCAAGGCGCGCCCCGACGACTACGTCATCCTCATCGGCCACAACCGGCACGCAGCATGCGCCCGCGCCGGACTCGACGAGGTGTCGTGCCGGCTGCGGAACGACAAGATCGACCGAGCCCGTGTCCTCGCGCTCCCGGAGAACCTGCGCCGCATCAAGCTGAACCCCATCGAGGAGGCCCTCGGCTTTCACGGTGCCCTGGAGGACGGACTCACCCAGACCGAGATCGCCGAGCAGGTCGGCTGCCGGCAGCCGCACATCTCGCGCAGGCTCAAGCTCCTCCACCTCGTCGACGACCTGCGCGACGCCGTCATGGCCGGGGACCTCCGCACGGCGGACGCCGAGCTCATTGCCGGTGCGCTGCCCTTCGGAGACCACCGGCAGACCGTCGTCCTCGATCGTATGAGGAGCCACGGCGTGACCGCCCCGGCGGCGCTGGCCCACCTCGGAACCGTGCAGGTCACAGGCGACATCGCGCAGGACAACGACAGTGAGCCGCCTTCCTGCTTCCCGACGCCCGGCATTTCGGCAGAGGCCCATCCCGGAGCAACCCAGCAGGTGGGAGGGCAGCACCCCACTGCCGACCCACCCACACACGAAGCCGCCACGCCGGCCACCGAGCCATCCACAGACGACACTGACGTGGACGACGCCCCCGGGCGCCGCGCGGAAGCCTGCCGACTGCTCCTGCAAGCCACCGCCACACCCAACCCCCGAGAAGTCCTACGCCTCCTCACAGCAGGAATCCTCCTCGCAGACCCCGGCGCCCACCGCCTCGCCCGGACCTGGCTCACGTCAGCGCAGCCCGCCCTCAAGACGCCCCGCCGGCCCTTCGCCGATCTCCTCGACCAGCCCGCACCCAAAGCCGCCAACCAGGCAGCCCTCGCGATCGCACTCGCCGCCCTGGAACAGCGCACCCGACAGACAGCGCGCCCCTGGACCACGGCCGACCGAACCTACGTCGAGCACCTCACCCGCCACGCCGGCTACCAACCCACCCCCTGGGAACAAGCCCGGCTGCACACCAAGGCACCCGCTGCCGATATTCCGACGGAATAACCAGCACTCAGGAGGCCCCTCGTGCTCACCATCCCGCCACCCGCCCCACAAGGGCTTCCCCGCTCCTACGCCTTCTCCGGACAGTCCGGCGGCGCCGGCAAAACCCAAGGCGTCGTCAACCTCGGCGTCGAACTCGCCAACCGCGGCCACCGCACCCTCATCTGGGACATCGACCCCCAGCGCAGCGCCTCCCACCTCCTCGGCTACCAGGACCCCCCACCCGGACACGCCACCGTCTTCAGCGTCCTCACCGGCGACAACAAGCTCCTCGAAGCCATCGCTCCAGCCCGCTACCGCATCACCGACGGCCAGACCGACGACGCCTTCCGCACCATCCCCAACCTGGACCTCGTCATCGGCACACCCGAAATGGCCGACGCCGAAGTCACCCTCGGCAACGACCCCGCCGGCATCCTCTGGCTCCAAAACATCATCGACGAACAGCTCCCCACAGGCCGCTGGGACGCCATGCTCTTCGACTGCGGCCCCACCCTCGGCATCCTCCTGCTGTCCGTCGTCCTCGTCGCACCCCACGTCATCGGCTGCGTCAACGACGAATACAAGTACGTCATCGGCCTCACCGACCTCGAGACCACCCTGGACCGCGGCCGCACCAAACTCCGCCGCCTCGGCTTCCACGCCCACATCGCCCACATCCTCGCCACGAACATCCCCCTCGACAGCCACGGCAACGTCGACCGCAAGGCAGGCGCCATCACCGACGACGTCATCAGGACCATCCGCACCAACGACCAGTGGGGCCCCCACCTGCTCCCCCTCGTCCGGCGCAGCATCAGGTTCAAGGAAACGATCGTGAAGCAGCGCCCCCTCCGCTTCCACGCACCCACCAGCCCCTCACTCCAGGACGTGGCAGCCGTCGCGGACGCTCTCGGGTTCCCCCGGCGCAACTCCACCCAGAGAAACCGCCGATGATATTCCGTCGGAATAACCGATTCCGCCAGGCCTCCCGCGAAATAGCGCGGGCGAAATAACCGGCCGACAGCGGGCAGTGCCCTCGGCAGGCACACCGAGACCCCACGATGCCGCGACCCCCTGGTCCAACGGGACTCGCGGCCGCAAGCCGCCAGCAGCGGAACCCAACAGCCGCCCTGCCCTCGGCACCGACCCACCAGCAGCCTGCACCCCACCCCGCGCCCAGGCGAACCCCTCCCGACCTCCGAAGACCCAGCCCAGCGGCCGAATGCCCAGAGCACGAGCCAGCAGGACAAGCACGCTCCACGCACCCAGGAACCAGCACCTCACCCACCGTGACCACCAGCGCAGACAACCACGCGACGGCCCCGATCCCCGCCACCCGGTGCGCAGCCACACACCCCACAGTGCGCAGCCAGCCTTGAAGGCAGCGCAGTCGGCAGACCAGCAGCTGCGCACCGCCACACCGCCAGCTGCGCAGATCTGCAGACCGCGCACCCGCCCCTCCTGCAACCGGCGCGGCTACGGCCATGCGTGCCCACATGCATACAAGGATCCGCCGGCCAAGGCTGCGCACCGCCCTCCCGCCGACTGCGCGCATCGCGGAAATCCGCCCGAACCCCCAGATGCGCCGCAGGCACCCGAACACCCCTGCCCCTACAAGAAACATGCAGGTCAAGCATGTGATGCGCAGGCGGCGGCCTCATGATGCGCAGGCACCTCGAGACCACCCCGGCCGCCCTGTGCGCAGAGTAGAGACCGTCGGCTGCCGACTGCGCAACCACAGCGCCGCAGGCACGGCCCGCCCCAGCAGCACCCGCCCGACGCGCAATCCACCGGCACACGCTGCGCACCCGAGAGGGCACCAGCTGCGCACCACGCTGCGCTTCAGACGGCCCCCGCTGCGCAGCACCTGCGCAATGCCCCACCCTCAGCGCAACCCACCGGGCGGCGTCCGGCACATGCTGCGCAGCAAGTGGCGCCGCTGCCGGGGACAGACAGAACGCCGGGCCAGGTGACCATGTGTAGTCGCGGCCGACGGGACTCCGGTCGCAGCGCCAAGGCCCTCCGTGCATCGGCACGCCAGTGCAACCCCGTCGTATCGTTCCCCCGCATCCCGGCCAGCCCGCCCGACCTCGGGCCGACTCTCCTCAGCGACGCTCCCGGGACGTCCCAAGCAACACCCCAGGCGCCCCACAGGGCCTCTCGCCGGCGGCCACACACACCACCCCACCCCGCACGCAACGCTGCCGAATGCCACCGCCAACACCGGAATGTGCCTCTTTGTCGGCCCCTCAGACATCAAATTCGGTAAAGAATGGCAGCGCATGAAAAGCTGTGCCCTCGCGATCACGCACCATCCGCGCACAGGGGAGGAGACACCGTGGCAAGGCCCAAACTGACCGCCATCCACATGTTCCTGATTGCCATCGTGGCCATTGCCTCGGTGACGATCGCAGGCATCGGCTTCCTGGGGTCCTACACGGCAGTACGCGAGCTCGCCGTCGAGCAGGGCTTCGGCCGCTTCTCCACCCTCTTCCCCATCGGCATCGACGTCGGCATCATCGCCCTCCTCGCCCTGGACCTGCTCCTCAGCTGGCTACGCATCCCGTTCTTCCTACTGCGGCAGACGGCCTGGCTGCTGACCGTCGCAACGATCGCCATGAACGCGGCATCCGCATGGCCGCACCCGCTCGGTGTCGGCATGCACGCCGTCATCCCCCTGCTGTTCGTCGTCATCGCCGAGGCCGGCCGCCACGCCATCAGCCGTCTCGCGAAGCTCAAGGACAGCCGCCGCATGGAGTCCGTCCGCTTCATGCGGTGGATTCTGTCGCCCTTCCGGACGTTCGCCATGTGGCGCCGGATGATGCTCTGGGAGATCCGCTCCGTCGACGACGCAGTGCGACTGGAGCAGATGCGGCTGGCCTACGCGATGCTGCTGGAGGACGAGTACGGCAAGGACTGGGCCAAGACCGCGCCGCGCGCAACGGTGCTGCCCCTGCGCCTGGCGAAGCTCGGTGTTCCCATCTACACCACCGCGCCCCAGGGGCTTGCTGCGGCGGGCCTGTCCGACTCTGCATTCGGCGGTCTGTTCACCGCGATCGCGTCGCCGGTCGGTGAAGCCGCCGCCAGCAGCCACGCCGAGCTCGTCCGAGGAACGCACGGCACCGCGGACCGCCAGGATGCCGAAGGCCCTGCCCGCGAGCCCGTGACGGTGGCGGACGACAAGCCCGAACCCACGCAGTCGGGCCTGGCCGTCGGCATCGCGGCCGCCGCAGTGGAGGCCACTGCCCAGGACGATGCCGCGTCCGTCCCCGAGGAAGAGGAAGAAGAGGAACCAGTCGCAGCCTCCGACCTCGCCCAGAACAGCACAGGACCGGTCCTTTCCCCGGCCGCCCCGCAGGTTGTGCAGCCGGCTTCCGCCGAGACCCCCATCCCGGACTCCAGCACCACCACCCAGCCCGCAGCACCCGGCATCGCCGGGCCCGAGGAGAGCCAGTCCCGCGAGGAGCAGCTCTACAGCTACTACCGCCACTACGTCGACCGGCACGGCCAGCAACCCGAAAAGCACCTGTTCGCAGACTTCATCTACCGGGAGTTCGGCCAGACCGGGCAGAGCGGAACCGGCCCCGTCAGCGTCCAGTCGCTGCGCAGGTACTGGGGGAACCTGGAGGCCCGGTACCAGGAGGAGCAGGGCGCAACGCAGGTGCTCGAGGGTGCAGCGAAGTAGGAGGGGAAGCGGCCGTCCCCTCAACCTGGGCCAAGTCAAAGGGCGCGGGCCGGGGACGGAATTGCGGCATGCAACGGACGGCTGGAAGAAGAACCGACCAGTGCTGCCCGGGTCGAGGACGCGGTCAGGACGGTCGGGACAACCCAGGGGCCGGGCACCGCGTAGGGCGACCCCGTTGTCCATTGGAGACTTGGCCAGACCATAGCGGAACGGCTGTGCGCGGGGATCCTGCGCTTGAAGGGCTACACCGACATCGAACCCCAAGCCCCCTCGGCGGGCCCGGTCAAAACGCTGGTGGATCTCGCGCTCGCACCGGAACGCCGCCGGGGTCGCGGAGCCTGTACGGCGGGCTCAATCAGGGGCGGGTCGACTTCGGCTGGCTCCGTCGCGCCCTGGTTGGCCTGCCGTTGCCGAGAGCGGCTGACGGTCGACTGGTCCTGGCCGTCGACGTATCGCCCTGGCTACGGCCGGACGCCGTGACCTGCCCGGACCGTTCCTTCTGCCATACCTACGGTCGGGGCCGGAACGAGCACCGGATGATCTCGGGCTGGCCGTACCGGTCGTGGCCGCACTGGAGGCCAGCCGCACCTCCTGGACCGCCGTTCTGGACGCGGTCCGGTTGGAGCCAGGCGCCGATGTCGCGCCGTGTCCACCGCTCAGATCTGAGAGGTCGCCGAACGACTCATCGCCGCTGGCCAGTGGCGGGAAGGAGACCACGAGATCCTGGTCGTCTTGGACTCGGGATACGACGCACCTCGCATCGCCCATCTCCTGGGGGCCTGCCGGTGCAGATCCTCAGGCGGCTCCGTTGCGACCGGGTCATGCGACGGCCGACACCACCGCGCGTCTACGACCCGAAAGGCGGGCGCCTGCCCAAGCGCGGCGGTGAGTTCGTCTTCGGCGACCCCTCTACTCGGGTCCGAGCAGGCCGTGACGACCACGGGCGAAGGCCACCTCGCAAGCCTGGGACACGGCTCCATCCCCGGCTCATCCGCCCGGTGGCCTGGCTTGGCCGCGACGGGCCACTGCCCATCATCGAGGGCGCCGTCATCCGCCTGGCCGTTGAGAAACTGCCCTCCGGAGGAGTCAGCAAGCCGGTCTGGCTCTGGTGGTCGCGAACCAAGCGCGGCGCGGCTACGGGCTCTGAGCTGCCGGGGTATGCCCCGCATGCCCGGGTGCGTCGTAGGCGACCTCGGACCATCGAACAGCGGAAGGCCAGCTTCCGGAGCATTCCAGTCATCGCTGTCACGATGCCGACGAGGTGGTGAGGGATGGCACCGAATCTGCGCCGACGTGGAGCCTCACCGTCAACAGGCGGTGAGGTTTTGCTGTTTTCGCTGCCTGATGGATACCGGCTCGCTACTGCGACGTTCAGTCGACCTCGTAGCCGCCCGATAGGCGTTGGTCGATGTCATCCGACCACAACTGGGCCCAGGCCCTCAGGTCTTCGATTTCCGTATCGTTCAGACCGTA
Source organism: Kitasatospora sp. NPDC085895 (assembly GCF_040702125.1). Lineage (NCBI taxonomy): Bacteria > Bacillati > Actinomycetota > Actinomycetes > Kitasatosporales > Streptomycetaceae > Kitasatospora > Kitasatospora sp. NPDC085895. Next base: position 8,267 of record NZ_JBFBJY010000123.1, read on the forward strand.
GGCGGCGAACTCCTCATCCGCATACCACTGGGCGCCGGAGAGGCGGTCCCGGAGATCCTCCAGCCGGAACTCGTCGCGTCCGTGACGGGTGCCGAGCCGCTCGAGGTCCCGAAGCGTGCGGAAGCCGGACGCTGCCTTGACATCGATCAGATCACGGGCGGCTCCGCGGTCGGCCAGCGCCCGTACCTTCGTGCCGATCACATCGTCGAAACCGAGCACGGGACCGTGGGCCGATTCATACGGTCGGTCCCAGAAGTTCTCTTTCAGGACATCGACCTCGCACTCCTCGCCGGACTGGTCGCGAACCACCAGCCGAGCGGAGAGCGGATCCGTGCTGACCACGGTCACTGTCCAGCCCCGCGCCGCCAGACCGGTCTCGAGATCCCGCGCGATATCGGCCATCGGCGCGGGATTCTCTGTCGCGACGTCGAGGTCTTGGCTGAGCCGCTGGACAAGACCGTGCGCCTGGACCGCATAGCCGCCAGTGATCACGAGCGGATAGCGCATGCCGATGGTCAGGACATCGCGAAGCAGCCGGCGGTGCAGGTCGGTCAGCTTCACGCCGCGGCGGACCCGTGAGTGGCGAGCTCAGGAAACGTATCCTCCCAGACCTGCCGGACGTGCCGACTGACCAGATTCCGCAGAACGGGCCACTGGGAAATCAGCAGACCGCGATTGAGGAGAGCGACCACATCGGCCTGCTGACCCTCGCCCAGGACCTGACGGTAGAAGCTCATGCGAAGCCTCGAATCGGCGAGGTCATAACTCCGCAGGCCCGACCAGGCGACGTGAATCGGCAGCTCGACCCTGCCATCGACCGGGCCGCGCAAGTCGCTCAGCGAGCTCGGCAGTCTACCGGCGTACCGCGCGCGCAGTACCTCGCCCGAAGACGGGACCGCGGCTACGGAGGATGAGTGCGCCATGCCGACGATTATCCCCTCACCACCCCTGGTCGTCACTGCTTGGAGGTAGCCGCTACATACGTGCCGCGCTGCGGGACGACGAAGAGGTCGCCCTCCTCCACAAGCAGGGCGATAGTGCGACGCACCGTGCTGCGGGCCAGGCCGTACTGCTGGACCAGCTGCGCCTCGGATGCGATGGCCCGACCGGGCTGCCAGTCGCCGCGGGTGATCCGCGCTCGCAGGATGGCCGCGAGCTGCCGGTAGGGCGTGAGGGGAGCCTCGTAGTCGATGGTGTCGTCCGGGCCGTAGTCCATACAGCGACGCTATGAGGAGCGCTACGACCTCACACTTTGAGATACGTCTCGACACGTATCGATACGTATCGGTACGCTGGCGCCCGCATCCACAGGACGAGGACAAGAAGGGAACCAGCTCCCGTGACCGAAAGACTGCCTCCACCGGCGCCAGACCGCTTCACACCGCCGCCGGTCGTCCTCGACACCACGGCTGCCGCACACCTCACCCCACCACAGCTGCGAGGCACGTCCTGCTGGCGTGCAGACGAGACGTGCCAGGGCCCGCTCCGGCCCGCCGGTCACGCCTACACCACGCCGAAAGACGCCAGCGCGCCGCTCGGCTGGGTCATCGTCGCCTGCACCAGCCACACGGCCGCGCCGTGATCCACTGGCCTCCCGGCGAGAACCGGCCGATCCAGGTCACCTTCGACTACAGCCTCGGCGGACGCTACACAACGGCTGAGTGCCAGCTCGGAGCACACCACGCCTGCCCCGGCGGCCTGCGCCTCGAGGGCGGCTACCTCGACCCCGACAGACGCTGCTCGTGCGTTCACGGATCCTGCAGCTGCAAACCGGCCCAGGACCGAGGCCTTCGAGCGGATCGCTCCGGGCCTACGCCCGTGTCCGACGGGGACGGATCATGGCCGCCCTCAGCCCGGTAGGACCGATCCGAGGTCCATGGTCGAGCTGCAGGGGAGGAACTACGGGCGACCAGCCCAAAGAGCAAACCAGACGCAGGTCCCGGATACCCGTGCTGCTGGTTGTCGCGGCCCATCCCTGATCTTGCGTGGGTATCCCCGGCTTCGGCCGGGGAGGGAAACGCATCCTTGGCCCGGAGCCGCGCAGCGGCGGAGCCAACGTGGTTGTCGGTGGCGCTCGGTAGAGTGATGTCGCTGGCCGTGATCTTGGAGGGGGTGGGCCGGGTGGGCCGGGTGATCCGTGCGTACAAGTTCCTGATCAGGCCCACCGTGGGCCAGGAACAGGCGCTGTCGGCGATGCTGCGGGATCACTGCGCGCTGTACAACGCCGCACTCCAGGAACGCCGCGACGCCTACCGGCACGCCAGCCGGACGACCGTCCGCTACGGGCAGCAGTCCGCGCAGCTCAAGGACATCCGGGCCTTCCGACCCGGGTCAGGGCCGCTGGTCGTTCTCCTCGCAGCAGGCCACGCTGCGGCGTCTGGACAAGGCGTTCGCGGCGTTCTTCCGCCGGGTCAAGGCCGGTGAGAAGCCCGGCTACCCGCGTTTTCGCTCACACAAGCGGTTCGATACGGTGGAGTGGCCGAAGGACGGCGACGGCTGCCGATGGGATGCCACCCCCAACGACCCCGTCACCCGCGTCCGCCTGCAGGGCATCGGCCACGTCAAAGTGCACCGGCACCCGGTGGCCGGCACCATCAAGACGATCGGCATCAAGCGCGAGGGCAAGCGCTGGTACGTCGTCCTCACCGCCGACCAGGCCCGGCCCGAACCGCTGGAGCCGACCGGCAGCACGGTCGGCATCGACCTGAGCCTGGCCAACTTCCTCGCCGACTCCGACGGTGGGTTCGTGCCCAACCCGCGCCACGCCCGCGCCGCCGCCGCGAAGCTCGAAGCCGCGCAGCAGGCCCTGGCCCGGTACAAGCGCGGCAGCAACTGATCTTGTCGGTTCGGGGTGAGGGCTGTCCGGTGTGGGTGTAGGCCGGAGGTATGAGGTATCCCGATGGTGGTGGCCTGACCGCGCGGGAGCGGGCCCGGCGGGAGCTGGTGCGCCTGGAGGCCGCCGGCATGTTCGAGGAAGGGATCGCGCCCCCGCAGGTGGCCAAGCGGTTGCGGGTCTCGCGTAAGTCGGCCTATGCCTGGCACGCGCGCTGGGCGGAGGGCGGCGCCGACGCGCTGGCGTCCAAGGGACCGAGCGGGCGGCCGTCGCGGATGAGACCGGAGTGGCGGGCCTGGCTGGAGGAGGCGCTGAAGCAGGGACCGGCCGCGCACGGTTGGGTGGAGGACCAGCGCTGGACGCTGGCACGGGTGGCGACGGTGATCGCGCGCCGTTTCCATGTGCGGTTCAGCATCAAGCAGACCGCGCGGATCCTGCACGAGATGGGCTTCAGCGTGCAGGTGCCGCAGCACCGGGCCGTCGAGCGGGACGAGCGGGCGGTGGCGACCTGGGTGAAAGAGACCTGGCCACGGGTGGAAAGACGGTGAGGGTCCGGGACGCATGGCTGTGCTTCGAGTTGCGCCGTGAGGCGCTGTGATTCGTGTGGGGGTGAGAGACCTTCACCGCTGACCTGTCGTAGCAGGGAGGTGGAGCTGAGGGAAGCTTGATCCGGGTGATGCCGGGGAGGGCGGGAGCGGCCCTGACAAAGCCGGGACGTGCCAGTACTGCCAGATGGTGCGGGTCCGGCGAGCGGGATGGAGAGGAGTACGCGAGGAACCGGCGTCTTTACGTCTCTCAACCAATACACCGGCTCGAACCTGGCGGATCTGGGCCGGAGGCGGTGCGTACCCGCTGCCGGATGGCGGTGGGGAACTCCTTGGCCGGTATTTCGAAGCCGTCCGGGAGGCCACGAGGAAGGTCTACGGCGTACTCGTGGCAATGCCGCAGGGACACAGTCGGGCTCCTACTCCAACGAGCGAATCACAGTGAACACGGGAACCACCCGCTCTCAACTCCCTCGCCGTGCACAGCCAGTGCCCGGATGGGGATAGGCGCATCGACCGCCGAACGGTCCGGGTGGGGCGGAGCCGCCGTAGTACTCCGAGCCGGGGAGAGCCCGGTGCATGGGGAAGGGCGGCAGCGGTATCGAGGAGGGAAGGAGACTGCAACGCCGAAAGACGCACCGCTGAACAGCGGTGCCCTGCTGGACGAAGCCCCGCCGGGTCCACGCCAGCGGGTATCGGAGATGCAGGCCAAGCTTCACCGTTGGGCGGCGGCCGATCCCGGTCGCCGGTTCGATGATCTGTTCAACCTCGTGCACGACCCGGCGACGCTGATCGCGGCGTTCGACCGGGTCGCCGGCAACCGGGGAGCCCGCACTCCCGGCGTGGACGGCCTGACGGCCGCCGACGTCGAGGAGCGCTTCGGGGTGCCCGGGTTCCTTGACGGCCTACGGGCCCAGCTGAGGCAGGGCTCGTTCCGGCCGCTACCGGTGCGGGAGCGCAAGATTCCCAAACCGGGCGGGTCGGGGAAGGTTCGGCGACTGGGGATTCCCGTGATCGCCGACCGGGTCGTCCAGGCCGCGCTGAAACTGGTGCTGGAGCCGATCTTCGAGGCCGACTTCAAGCCGGTCTCCTACGGCTTCCGGCCCAAACGGCGGGCCCAGGACGCGATTGCCGAGATCCACTTCTACGGCACCCACGGCTATCGATGGGTGCTCGACGCGGACATCGCGGCGTGCTTCGACGAGATCGACCACGTCGCGCTGATGAACCGGGTCCGGATGCGGATCAAGGACAAGCGGGTGCTGGCGTTGGTGAAGGCATTCCTGAAGTCCGGCCTCCTCACGGAGCTCGGGGAACAGCAGGAGACCTTCACCGGCACACCGCAAGGGGGCATCATCTCCCCTCTCCTGGCGAACATCGCCCTGTCGGCGCTCGACGAGCACCTGCACCGGGCATGGGAGCCTGACGGGGAGCTGTCCACCAGCGGTCGCCGCGAACGGCGGAGCGCCAAAGGCCTGCCCTCGTGGCGGCTGGTCCGCTACGCGGACGACTTCGTCGTCCTGGTCAAGGGGACCAGGCAGGACACCGAGGCACTGCGCGAGGAGATCGCCCAGGTCCTTGCACCGATGGGGTTGCGGCTCTCGGAAGCCAAGACCCAACTGGTGCACCTGAGCGAGGGGTTCAACTTCCTGGGGTTCCACATCCAGCGGCGCCGCAAGAGAGGAACGGACAAGTGGTACGTCTACACCTTCATCGCCGACCGGCCTCTCCGGTCCGTGAAGGCGAAGATCCGTACCCTCACCCACAGAACATCGCAGCAGGACCTGGCCGTGGTGCTGATCAATCTGAACAGGGTCACCCACGGATGGGCCAACTACTTCAGGCATGCCGTTGCGAAGCGCACCTTCAGCAATCTGGACAACCTCGTCTGGTGGCGGGTCATCCGGCTGCTGCAGGAGCGGCATCACTGGAACTGGTCGGACGTCCGCAGACGGCTCACCACTCCCACCGGGCGGTGGCTGCCGATCAGCGCGGGCGAGATCGAGTTGCGGAAGATCAGCGCGATCCCGGTCACCCGGTATCGCTACCGCGGCAACACGATCCCCACCCCCTGGGCCACTGCAACCACCTGACGGCAGAGACCGTGGAGAGCCCGTTGCGTCGAGAGGCGCACGGCGGGTTCGGCGAGAGGTCCGGGGAAACGGACCGGGAGCAATCCCGGCACCGCGCCCCGGGCCTACTCAGCGACGAGGCCGGGCAAGGACTTCGCCCGCCGAAGGCCCGGACCTGGTCCCGCCGTGGAGACACGCCGGTAGTAGAGGTGACGGGCAGCGGCTCGGGGCGAATCTCGCTGGCCTCCATGATCTGTGTCCGGCCCGAGGAGCGGGCCCGTCTGGTCTTTCGGATGCTGGTCCATCACCACCGCAAGGGTGAGAAGAAGGGTTTCGAAGAACTGGATCTGGCCCGGCTGCTGGACGCGGCCCACCATCAGCTCGGCGGCCGTGACATCGTGCTGATCTGGGACAACGCCACGATCCACAAGGACGCCGCGATGCGCGCTCTCCTCGCCGCGCGGCCGTGGCTGACGGCCTACCGGCTCCCGCCGTACTGCCCGCAACTGAACCCCGACGAGGGCGTCTGGGCACATCTGAAGAAGAGCCTGGGCAACCTCGCCGCCTGCACCACCGACCAACTCGCCGCCCAGGTCCGTACCCGGCTGAAGAAGATGCAGTACCGCCCCGACCTGCTCGACGGCTTCATCGCCGAGACCGGACTGGCTCTCACACCACCATGACGTCACCCCGAGCCGACAAGATCAGAAGCGCCGCCGCAAGGCGGTGGAGAGCGTGGCCCGAGTGCACCGCAAGGTCCGCCGACAGCGCCTCGACCACGCCCACAAAACCGCCCTCGGCCTGGTCCGCGCACACGACTTCATCGCCCACGAAGACCTCAGGATCCGCAGCATGGTCAGGGCTCCCGCCCCGAGGCCCGACCCCGAGCAGCCGGGCGGCTTCCTGCCGAACGGGGCGGCGGCCAAGGCCGGCCTGAACAAGTCGATCCACGATGCCGGATGGGGGATGTTCCTGACGATCCTGCACGCCAAGGCTGAGAAAGTGTTGGGTAACTGATCAACTGCGTGGTGCGAGTCGACGGTGGTGATCTTCGTGGGCGGCTCGTCCACGAAGATCACCACCATGTGTGTCTGCGCGTGCAAGCCGTCCTATGCCTCGTCGCTGACGGATGCTCAGTGGTTGGTGATCGAGCCGCTGCTGCCGGAGCGGGATCCGTGCCGGGGCGGGCGGCCGTTGAAGTTCTCGCGCCGACTGGTCGTGGACACCGTCCTGTATGTGCTGGTCAGCGGGTGCGCCTGGCGTTTGGTGCCG
>NZ_JBFBJY010000124.1:0-14806 GCF_040702125.1 Kitasatospora sp. NPDC085895
GAGCTGCCCTCAGCTTCAACCAGGTTGCTGCGACAACCCGGCGGTGCAGGTCTCTCACCTCACTCGACTCCACGGCGCCTCGTGGCGCACCCACCAGGTACGACAAACTCGCCGTCCGCTACGAAGCAACAGTGCTGGTCGCGGCCATCAACGAATGGCTGTGACCAGCACTTTCGCAACAGACCCTAGAGGGCTTCTCCTGCTGCTGCCGTGAGGATCCGGTCGTAGGCCTCGGCAAGCGCCTGGGCCTCCTTGCCAGGGGCCGCGGTGATGGGCACGCAGGCGAAACGCGTCTGCTGGCGCACCGAGTGCCGGGGGAATCGCAAGGTCGTCGCGGTACAGCTCGCCATACGTCTCGGCCAGGAAGCCCCCTATGGCGTCCTTCAGGGTGCTGCGCCCGCCGGGGACGATCGAAGGCACGATGCCGACCACGCGGAGGTCGGAGTTCATGCCGAGATTCTTGACCAGCTTGATGGTGGCGAGCGCCTCCTGGGCGCCGATGCGGCCGTCCTCGTCCAGAGTGGCGGGGACGATGACGTCGGTCGCCGCGACGAGGGCGGCGGTCACGAGCTTGCCCCCTGCGCGCGGCGGAAGGTCGAGGATTCCCACAGACCCGGGCTTTATAGCGCCTTTCAGTGCCAGTCGCAGTCGGAACTCGAGTCCGACAGCCATGTTGTCGGTCTCCCGGTTGGCGAGGGCGCGCTCTGCCGCGATCACCTGCACGCCGGGCCAGGCATCGGACGCCGGGGCGAACGCCTCCGCGGCGAGCCCCGTCTCGCCCTGGGGGTCAAGGGCGAGCAGGTCGTTCATGGTGAAGGCCGGCGCCTGGTCCTCGGAGATGCCGAGCTCGGCGGTGAAGGTGCCCCGGGGGTCGAGGTCTCCCGCGACGACGTCCAGTCCTCGACGTCGGGCCGCGGCCGTCAGGCCGGCTGACAAAGCGCTCTTGCCGACGCCGCCCTTCTCGCTGTAGACCGCGATCACTCTGTTCATGCGGCGCCCCTTAGCCGTCGACTGCCCTGTTCACGGAGGGCAGGTTATCCGGAGCCGGCCGCTGCGCTGAACACCGCCCGATGGTGTTACCCGTCGCGGCGCCCGGCGAGCGAGGCCGTCCGGCCGATCGAGGCGGGCGGTCAGCGGTCGCCCGAAGAGGTCGGGCGGCAGGATTGAGCGGGCCTCCCTGATAGGGGGATTGAACGTTGACGGTGGTGCAGCTGGCTGTGCGCGGCAATGTGAATATGGCGCAGGACGGCGCTGTCGATCCCCTGTCGGCAGCGGCTCAATTCAACCGTCGCCGGCATCCCCGGCTGTCGGCATGTCGGTGCTGGCCCGTTAGCCTGTCGGTATGACGGGTCGTGTCGTCCCGGGCCGTGCGGGCGGTCTGATCACTTTGGCTGCTGCGGACGCTTTGTGGGCCGAGTTGACGGCCGACAGTGCTGTGCCGACTGTTTCTGCGGCGTTCACCTGCTTTCCTGCCGATGCCGCGGCTGGCTATGGCCTGCTCGGCGGTCGTGTGGTGGCGACGGTGAAGGCAAGTTACGGCTGGTGGGGTGTTTCGCAGGCCGAGGTACGCCGGGCGGCGGCGGAACTGAACGCGGTGGGGGTGAACTGCCAGGACCTGGTTCGCGTCGGTCCGTTCCGGCGTGTGCCGGAGTCGGAGCCCGGCAGGGGAACGTTGCTGTGTTGGCGTCGGCGCATCGCCCGGGAAATGCTGGAGCCGGACGACCTCGAGCGGGCGGCGCGACGTGAGGGCGGCCGGCTGCATCATTTGGCGGGAGTCGACTGGCGCCGGATGCTCGTGGAACGGACCCATGATCGGACGGTGCGGACGTGGTGGTTGCCGCGCGCCGTGGTCCGAGTGTTGGACGCGGCCGAGCACGCCGAAGCACAGTGGCAGCAAACCATGCGGACCCGCCAAGAACACCCGGCCGTTGCTATAGAAGAGCAACGTTCCCGCCAGCAGCCGTCTCAAGCCGCCGACAACGGCCGCCGGACAACGGGTCCCGACCTTCCGACTGTCCCGCTGCGTCCGTACGGCGAGGAGTTGGAAGGCCACGTGTACGCGGTGCTCAGTAGGAAGCCCGGCATCTCCCGCCAGGTGGCCGGGTGGTCTTGCGCGGTCTGCAACGCGGCGCCGGCTGCCGTGCTCGATCACTGCCACGAGCACGGCTATGTGCGCGCCCCCGTCTGCCAGTCTTGCAATACCCAGGAACGCCCGGACCACCTGTACCCCAATGACGTCCGGGTGGCCGGCCGCTACACGCGCCTTTTCGACACCGACGCCCCTACTTGGCTGCGGCACTGGCACCGCTGCCCGGGCTGCCGCGCCCGTACCACCCTGCCTCTGCCGCACCTGGCCGCCTGGACCGCCCATACCGCCTGCCGACCGCTGCGCCCGACTCACCGCGACCCCCGTAGGGCTAGCGGCCGTACGCCCTGCGGTGTGCTGCGGGTGTCCTGGACGGGCAGCCAGAATGCGCCCCGGTCCTGCCTGCTCAGCGTCTCCGTCGACTTCTGCCCCTCGGGCGAGCACCGCATCCTGGCGCGTGTCTCGTACCGCGAGGCCGTCAAGCGGTTCGGTGTCTGGCTGGCCGAGACCGCCCCCGCGGTGGCTGCTGCGGCCGGTCCCGACCGCCTGGAGAGCCTTCCCGCCCAGTTCCGCCCGGTCGTCGCCGACACAAGCGGCAAGGGCCTGGCGCTGTTCTGAACGGGACACATCCCCGCCGCGACGGCCAGCCGCCGGCCACCGCACCACGCCTGGTCCGCCGGACGTCCAGCCGGACAGCTCCTGCACGTAGGTATCCAGCGCCGGTGCGTGTGCCGGTGAAGCTGCTGACGGGCGACGACGTCCAGCGCCCGACGGCCCCACATCGAGGCACCAACGCCACCCTGCGCCGCCCGGAACAGCCGGTCACAGACTCCTGCAGCTCCCGCTGCTCCGGTGTCCGGACAAGAGATGTTGCGGTGATCGCCGTGCCGCGCGAGCCCATGCCGATCACGGCCCGGCCCGTGCTCCCCGGGCTCCGCCCGACCAGGGAGAGTACGGCCTGCACCGCGGACGCCGCGACAGTCAGACGGTGCCCAGAGCAGGGCCGTTGTCGGGAAGGTCGAGGACGGCGTCGGCCCCTGTGGCGTGTATCAGGTGACGTAGCTGTTCGCTGGTGCCGGTCAGCCGTAGGGCAGTTCCCTGGTGGTACGCGGCGCGGTGGGCGGTGAGGAGCTGGTGGAGGCCGGCGGGTGTGCACAGGGTAAGTCGGCTGCAGTCGACGAGCAGGACCTGGGGCTGGGGCAGGCTGCGCAGGGCGTGACTGAGAATGTCGTGCAGGAGAGCGGCGGTGTCCTGGTGAGCCTGGCCGCGTAGCCGCAGCAGATCGGTGCCGGGCGCGGTCCCGGTGATGTGGCTGCTGTGCAGTTCGGGAGTCACACGGGAGGCCTGGTCCTTCGCAGCGTGCGCAAAGCGCCGGTTTTGTCTCACTGTCCCAGGCCACGGGCTCAGACGCATCCACCGGCAGCCGCACGCCGGGTCTGTCACCCGTCCAGGAAGCCGGTTCGGACAGCACCGGGCCAGTACCGTGACGGCGGCCACTGCTGCACCGGTATCCAGACAGAGGAACCGTGTCGCCGCTGGAACCCGCGCGGGCCCTACCCGCTGCGCCCGTGAGCCGTCCTCGCTGCTGGTGTGCGCTGGGTATGGCGCGGCCGCTACGGTGCCTTCTGGCTCGGTGGACGAGTCGGTTCGAAGAATGCCGACGGTGGTGGTTGTGGCGGGTGCGGAGGACGCGGTGACAGCTGCGGTGGAAGAGCTGGCTGCCGCACAGGAAGCGATGGCCGGGGCACGGCGGGGTGTGACCCGGGCGGTGGTGGCGGCGTGGCGGTCGGGGGTGTCGATGGCGCGGCTGGGGGAGTTGTCGGGGCTGGGCGCGATGGGGGTGCGCAATCTGCTGGACGCGGCGGGCGCACGGGAGCGGCACGGCGATTGAGCGCGGCAACCGCCTCAATTTTCTGCCTACCCGCCGCCGGGCACGGTCCGGCTGTTGACACCGCGACCGCGGCAGGCAGTGCCAGCGGTAGGGGTGGGCGGCGTCCGGTGCGTAGCCAGGTGCGGCACGGGCAGGCCTCGTGCGCGGACTACGGCTGCACCCGAGAAGAGTGTCGGCAAGCCGCGGTGCGGGCGCGGCGACGCCGGGACCGGGAGCGGGCGGCAGGTGTGCCGGCCCGGGTGGACGTCGGGCCGGTGGCGGCATACGCGGCCGTGCTGCAGCGAAGGGGCATGTCCGCGCAGGACATCGCGGACGTATCCGGGGTGTCGGTGACGCTGGTGCGCCGACTGCTGCGCCCGCAGGGGGTGCGGCCGGTGCGGGTGTCGCGGACGACGGCGGATGCGGTGCTGGGTGTGCCGCTGCTGCCGGCGCAGCACACCGTTGTCGGAGCGGCTGGTCGGCCGGGGCTGACCGGTGCTCATCGCGCGGCCGGTCTGCTCGTCGAACTGGCGGAGCGGGGCTGGAGGGCGGAGTACCTGGCGGGGCGGCTGGGGGTGAGTTCGCGGACGGTGGCGGCCGTGCGGGACGGCACACGCAGCCGGCTGGGCATCGCCCTCGACCTGCGGATCCGCCACCTCTACACCGAACTGGCCGCCACCACACCCGCCGCGGCGGGAATCCCGGTGGCAGACGCTGCCCGCACCCGCACCTGGGCGCTGCGCCGGCGGGGCGGCTGACGCAGAGGGGCATGGCAGGTCAGGCGGCACCGCTGCGGCCGCCGTCTTGGTCAGTGTGGTCGTCACCGTGGCTGTCTTGATCTTCTTCTTTCCGTGTGTCGTCTTCGGCGCTGGCGTTCTGCTGGTGGCCGGGGTGCTGGAGGAGGCGGTGGAGGTGCCAGTGGTGGGCGCGGTCGAGTTGGTGGGGGGTGAGGCCGGTGGCGTGCAGGAGGTGCTCGGTGGTGGTGGGGCCGAGGCGGCGGTGGGTTTCGAAGAGGATGGAGGCCCACAGTTCCTCGAGGTCGAAGGGCCGTTGTTCGTAGGCGATGACGAGGGTTTCGAGGTGGTCCCAGGAGCAGGCGGTCAGCAGGCGTTCGCCGTGTTCGAGTGCGTCGCGGGCGGTGGCGGAGGAGTCCGCGACTATGTACAGGTAGGCCTCCGGCTCGGGTATGAGGACGCCGCACAGGTCGCACAGTTCGATGCCGTCGATGTCCCGGTGGCGGTGGTTGTCGGGATGCGTCATGGCGGACCCCCTGTTCTGTCCGGCGCTATGGCCTTGAGGTTGCCGGCCGGCACAATGCGGGCGGTTGCCGCATGCGCCCTGGCGGCTTCGATGGCCGGGGTCTGTTCGCTCAGCCGGCCGGGTCGGGGGGTGGGGGCGCGGTGGCGGCGTGGCCTTTTTTGGCGGCGTCGACCATGTGCTGGTGCAGGGTGCGGGCCTGGTGTTCGGTGTCGGCGGGGACGGGGCTGCCGGTGACGGTGAACCATTCGCTGGCGCCGGTGTATTGCACGGTGAGGACGGCGGTGTGGTCGCTCCAGGTGGTGTGCAGGGTGAGATCGCCGTAGATCGGGCCGGCTTCGAGGGTGTCGACGCCGCCGGGGCCGCTGAGGATGCCCTGGGTGGTCCAGGTCGCCCATGCCGTCATCGCCGCCTCCAAGCGTCCGGACCCGCCAGGATGGGTAGGACATGTGTCCCCAGTGAGGGACCTGCCGTATACCGGTGGGATCGCACGAACCACCGACAGGGCCGGACCGTCTACATCGGGTGACCGCTGGCCTGTTCCGGCGGGGTGGGGGTGGAGGGAGTCGAACCCTCACGCCGCGCGGGCGCCGGTACTTGAAGCCGGTGCGTCTGCCCATTCCGCCACACCCCCGGGTGTGTGCCGGTCAGGGTAACCGACTCCGCACCCCGGCGACACCCCGTAGTTCCGGATACTGCGGGCCCCGAGGCTGGTCCGTGGGGCGGCGCACACCGGGTGCGTGTCGGCTCTTCCCGGCCGGGCTCTGATCGGTAGGCTCTGCCGGAGTGGATCACCGTGTGCTGTTCGAGGGCGTGTGCGAGCTGTTGACCGGCTCGGGTCTGCTGATCGCCGCGCCGGGCCGGCCGGGTCTGCATGTGGGGCACGGCCCGCGTGGCGTGGTGGTCGACTGGCAGGAGAGCGGAACCGCCATGTCCGGGGCGTTCCCGCTCACGGTGCCGCCGCAGCCAGCCGGACCGCCCACCGGGAGCAGTCTCGCACGGTTCGGGGAGCGGGAGGCGGTGGTGTTCGCGCTGGCCGCGGTCCTGGAGCACGCCGGTTTTCCTGTCACCGCCCAGGCGGGCGGCACGCTGCTGATCACCGCAGGGACCGGAACAGGGGACGGCTGAGGACGGTCGCGCCAGCGGGTGTTCCGGGCCGAGGGACGCTCGACGTGGCTCGCCGCCCGTTCGACCCGGAACCAGTGCGGGCAGGCCCCGAGCTGCGGTGGTGCCCGCCCAGTTCGGGACGGTAACGCAACGGACGAGGCCGTGTCGGCGGGGCGCGCCGGACACTCCCGCAGGCGGCCGACGCGGTGCCGATGAGGTTTCCCGCTGGCGCTGTGTGTCCGGGGGCCGGGGTCAGCGGGTGGTCCAGGTGGGGCAGTGGGCGGTGTGGCGGGTGAGCATCACGACGGTGCCACCGTCCAGCACCTGCCGGACGGGCAGCGCCCCACAACAGACCGCGCCCACAGTGTTCGTCTCTGCGGTGCGGCCGGAGGCGGCCGACGACGGGCCGGCGCGATGGTGCAGGAGAGCGAGAACAGACCGGCCCCAGGAACGCAGCAGACCAACACGGCGGGCGGGGACGCGGGAACAGACCGACATGGCGGACAGCCTCCCGGAGACGAACGGACGGCAGACGGCGGACACGCCGACCGGACCCCGAGCGCTGCGCCGAGCCTGCCGGCCGTCTACGGATCCCGGCGCGCTGCCGATGATCACCACTGGCCGGGGTGCCGGATCAGACATTGGGCCGGGGACGGCCGGGCGGTGTCGGGTCGGGGCGCTGACGGAGGATCTCGGCGGCGATGTCGGCGTAGCTGGCGCCGAGCGCGACGGCCTGTTCCATCAGGTGCAGGCCGATCCGCGGGTCGGTGCGGTGCTGGGCTCCGTCGTGTTCGATGACGGCGCGGGCTGCAGCGGTGACGGCCTGCTGCCGGTCCATACGCGACTGTTCCCGGGCTGGCGGATGCGGGACTGACCGGTCAGGGCCGGTCGGCCGGTGGCGCGGTGCGGGTGAGCAGGTCGGTGCGCTGGTGGGGGCCGAGGCCCTGGACGCGGCGGGTGGGGGAGATACCGGACTCCTCCAGGATGCGGGCGGCGCCGATCTTGCCGATGCCGGGCAGGGATGCGAGCAGGCGCCGCACCGGGATCCGGCCGGCCACCGAGTCCGTGCGCTCGAGGACTTCGGCCAGGGTGGTGTGTCCGCGCTTGAGGGCGTGCAGCAGGGCGCTGCGTTCTTGACGGGCTTCCATGGCGCGTTCCAGGGCACGGGCGCGGTCGTCGGGGGTCAGCGGCGGCAGAGCCACAGAACGGTTTCCTCTCATCGGTGCCGGGCCATTGCGGTGCCCGCCGGTGTGCTCCCGCGGCGGGTGTCCTGGCGGGTGGCGCGTGGCTGGTCAGGCGGCGGTGGCCGTCGTGTCGGCCGCCGGGAGTGGTGTGGGCGCGGGCGTGGTCGGCGCGCTGCTGGTCGGCGGTAGCGCGGGTGGGGGGCGAGAATCGTCCAGCCGCAGCTGCAGTCGGCCTGCCAGCCGGCCCGGCCCGGGCAGAGCGGCCCGCTCTCCTCGGCACGGCTGCGAGGGCTCGGGTGAATGCAGCGGGTGCCGCCTGGGTGGACGGGGTCGGTGCGCAGGATGCGGCTGACCATCAGCGGGCTCCCCTTGGTCACGGCTGCGGTGCGGGCACCGCTCCGGCAGTGGGCGGGCGGTGGCGGGCACCGAGAGTAACCGGACCCGGGGCGGTGCGGTCAAGCCGTCGCCTTTCCGGCAGGTTTGCGGCGCGCGGTCCCGACGTGAAAGTGCGCCGCCGGGGGCTCGAACCCCGGACCCGCTGATTAAAAGTCAGCTGCTCTGACCGACTGAGCTAGCGGCGCTCTTCGACGATAACCGGCCCCAGGCGTGGGTCCGGGCCCCGGGGGCTGTGCTGGGTGGTGACGGTGGGGCTGGTGGGGCTGGTGGGGCATTTGAGTATCAATTACCCCGGTGGGGTGTTCGATTGTCGGGTGATCATGGTGGTCGGCGCCTCCCACGGCGTCCGTCCTGGCGGTGTCTGCCGGTACCCCCGTGCTCGGGAGCCGCCGCTGGCTTGTGGGGTGTCTGTCGTCCTGGCCGGTGGCCGGGGAGGCCCGGTGGTGGATCGGCAGTTCGTGTCGGGTCTGGCGCCGGCAGGCACCCGCTGGCTGCCCCTCGGTCCGCGCCCGGGGGCAGCCCCACCCTTCTCTCCCGCCGGCTCCCACCGGGCGGCCGGTCCTGCTCGAGTCCACCCCTTGCCGGGAAGCGCCGCCTGGGCCGGTTGCTCGGGCCGTTGCGTCCGGATCTGGACGCTGGCCGGCAACCGGCGTCGCGGCGGGCCCGTGTCCGTGGTCCTGCTGTCGGCCGGGGTGGTGGTTTCGGGTGGGCTGTTCGGCGGGTGGGGTGTGAGGATGCTGTGAAGCGCCTGGTGTTGTGGCCGGGGGTGGTAGCTCAGACGGTTAGAGCAGGGGACTCATAATCCTCCGGTCGCGGGTTCGAGTCCCGCCCACCCCACTTTGCCGCGGACTCGTGGCCGCGCCTGCGTACCGGCAGCACCGCGGGACTCGTGGCGGGAGGAGAAGCGCGGCCGGTGCACACCGGGTAGGCCCGTGGGCGGGCATGTCGCGGATCGGGCCGGCGGGCCCCCGGTCGCGCACCAGAAGGATTGCTGCGTCGGCGGCCGTCCGGGCGTGGAGGAGGTTGGGGTGTCGTTGGTGGATCTGGCGGTGTGGCAGGCGCTGCGGTCGACGTGCCGGTACCGGGTGGGTGCGGTGCTGGTGGCGGGCAGCCGGGTGCTGGCCCTGTCGCCGAATCTGCGGCGCAACAATCCGATGGTCGATGTGCGCCACGCCACCTTCCACACGGAGGAGGCGGTGCTGCGGCGGGTGCGCGCCCCGGCGGCGGGCGCGCAGGTGTACGTGGCGCGGGTCGGCCGGTCTGGTGTGCCGCTGCTCGCCCGCCCGTGCCCGCGGTGCCGGCGTGCGCTGGCCCGGGCGGGCGTGGTCCGCGCCCACTACACCTCCGGCCCGGCAACCGTGGACACCATGAAAATCCGCGAACCGTCACATCTCCGGCTTCAGGTCGGCCGGAAGGGCCGAGAAATGGGCCGGTTCTGACCGTGCGGCCGGGCACGGCCGCCCAAGAGACCAGGGGGTGTTCCCCAGAATCCTGGAGAACACCCCGGATGGCATGGTCAGGCCATGGCCTTCGTCATGGCCTGCGCCATGGACCGACAGGATGTGGCGCAGGTGCGACACGCTTCGGCGCACTTGGTGAGCATGTCGTCGTCGGGCATGGCGGCGCAGGCTTCGGCGCACATCTCGCAGGCGCGGGCGGTCATCTCGCACATCTCTGCCGTCATCGCGGACATGCGCATGGCCATCTGCGCGCACATGCGGGAGGTCTCAGCGCAGTCCATGAGCGCGCGCATGAGCTTGGAGTCGGCGTAGGCGCCGCCCTGCTGCAGGCAGTAGCTCATCGTCTCCTCGCACCGGGTGTAGCAGGCCAGGCACGCCTCGATGCTCTTGTGCATCTGCGGGCTCAGTTCCATCGACTTCACGACAACCACTCCTTCGAACCGAACGGGCCATCTGCCCGAAATGAGACTATTGCCCGATCATGGGATCGGCTGCGACCCGCGCCGCGAGGCAGGTGCCCGATGCGGCGGCGGACAGGCGTCGGGCCGCGGCCAGTCGTCGTGCAGCTCGGGCGATCAGGACCGGGGACCTCGCGATCCTCCGGCTGCGGGTTCGGGCCTGCCGGCCTCGCCCGCCGCAGAGACCGCGGCGTGTGATCCGCCGACGCGGAGAGCTGCCGGGTTCGTGGACCGCCCGCCGCCCGCCGCCCGCCTGCGCGCATGGCAACCGGACCGCTGCGGGTGCAGGGCGTCCGATGACTGCCCTGTCGTCCCGCCGGGTGGGTCGGTCCGGGTACGGTGCCAGGCGTCGGGGTGCCGGGTGTGGTCGGGGAGGGGCGGGGAGTCTTGGGTTCGGGTTCGGGTGGGCAGGTGCCGGTGCGGCAGCTGGCGCAGGTGGAGGGGGTGCTGGAGCGGATCACCTACGCGAACGAGGAGACCGGTTACACGGTGGCCCGGGTGGACACCGGCCGCGGCGCGAACGATCTGCTGACCGTGGTGGGCGCGCTGTTGGGTGCGCAGGTGGGGGAGTCGCTGCGGCTGTGCGGCCGGTGGGGCTCGCATCCGCAGTACGGCCGGCAGTTCACGGTGGAGAACTACACCACCGTGCTGCCGGCCACGGTGCAGGGTATTCGCCGCTACCTCGGCTCCGGTTTGATCAAGGGTATCGGGCCGCGGATCGCGGAGCGGATCGTCGAGGTCTTCGGCACCGACACCCTCGAGGTGATCGAGACCGAGCCCGCACGGCTGATCGAGGTCCCGGGCCTGGGCCCCAAGCGCACCCGGAAGATCGCGGACGCGTGGGAGGAGCAGAAGGCCATCAAGGAGGTGATGGTCTTCCTGCAGGGCGTCGGTGTCTCCACGTCGCTGGCGGTGCGGATCTACAAGAAGTACGGCGACGCCTCGATCGGCGTGGTGAAGAACCAGCCCTACCGGCTGGCCTCCGACGTATGGGGCATCGGCTTCCTCACCGCCGACAGGATCGCGCAGGCCGTCGGCATCCCACACGACTCCCCGGAGCGGGTGAAGGCCGGCCTGCAGTACGCCCTCTCCCAGAGCACCGACCAGGGCCACTGCTACCTCCCGGAGGAACGCCTGATCGCCGACGGCGTCAAACTCCTCCAGGTCGACACCGGCCTGGTCATCGACAGCCTCGCCGAGCTGGTCGCCGAGGACGGCGTCGTGCGCGAACCACTCCCCGGCGAGACGGGCGAGCCGGTGACGGCGGTGTATCTGGTGTCGTTCCACCGCGCCGAGATCTCGCTGGCGAACCAGCTGCTGCGCCTTTTGCACGCCGACAGCGACCGGATGCCCGCCTTCGGCGGCCAGAACGGCGCGGGGGTGGACTGGGAGGCGGCCCTGGGCTGGCTGGCCCGCCGAACCGGCGCCGACCTGGCTCCCGAACAGCGCCAGGCCGTCCAACTCGCCCTGACCGAGAGGGTGGCGGTGCTGACCGGCGGGCCGGGCTGCGGCAAGTCCTTCACCGTCAAATCGATCGTCACCATGGCGCTGGCCAAGAACGCCAAGGTGGTCCTCGCCGCCCCCACCGGACGGGCCGCCAAACGCCTCGCGGAGCTGACCGGCGCCGAGGCCTCCACCGTGCACCGGCTCCTCGAACTACGGCCGGGCGGGGATGCGGCCTACGACCGGGACCGGCCGCTGGATGCGGACCTGGTCGTCGTCGACGAGGCCTCCATGCTGGACCTGATCCTCGCCAACAAGCTGGCCAAGGCCGTCGCCCCGGGCGCGCATCTGCTGTTCGTCGGCGATGTGGACCAGCTGCCCTCGGTCGGCGCCGGCGAGGTGCTGCGCGACCTGCTCGCCGACCACAGCCCGATCCCGGCGGTGCGGCTGACCCAGGTGTTCCGGCAGGCGCAGCAGTCCGGCGTGGTCAGTAACGCGCACCGGATCAACCGGGGTCTGCCGCCGGTCACCGACCACCTGGCGGACTTCTTCCTGTTCGTCGAGGAGGACACCGAACGGGCCGCCGGCCTGACCGTCGACGTCGCGGCCCGCCGCATCCCCCAGCGCTTCGGCCTGGATGCGCGGCGGGATGTGCAGGTGCTGGCGCCGATGCACCGCGGGCCGGCCGGCGCCGGGAACCTGAACACCCTGCTGCAGGCCGCGATCACCCCCGCCGCCGAGCACGTGGCGGAGCGCCGGTTCGGCGGGCGGACGTTCCGGGTCGGGGACAAGGTCACCCAGATCCGCAACAACTACGAGAAGGGCCAGAACGGCGTGTTCAACGGCACCGTCGGCGTCGTCACCGCCCTCGATGCGGTGGAGCAGCAGCTGACCGTGCGCACCGACGAGGACGAGGACATCACCTACGGCTTCGACGAACTGGACGAACTCGCCCACGCCTACGCGGTGACGATCCACCGCTCGCAGGGCAGCGAATACCCGGCGGTGGTGATCCCGGTGACCACCTCGGCCTGGACCATGCTGCAGCGCAACCTGCTCTACACCGCCGTCACCCGCGCGAAGAAACTCGTCGTCCTGGTCGGCTCCCGCCGCGCCCTCGGGCAGGCCGTCCGCGCGGTCAGCGCCGGACGCCGGCACACCGCACTCGACCACCGCCTCACCACCACCTGACCCAAGGCCCGGGCACCGCCCCGATCCGAGGCCACGACATTGCGCGTCCGCGGAGGTCCTGCCGTTTCGCTCCCGGCTGTCGGTGGGGTGTGCCAGGCTCACGGTATGCGCAACGATCTTCCGCTGACGGTGATCGGCAACCTGGTCGAGGACCCGGAACTGCGGTTCACCCCGACCGGGGTGCCGGTGGCCCGGTTCACCGTCGCCTTCACACCCCGCAGCTTCGATCGCGAGACCAACACCTGGCGCGACGGCGAACCCACCTTCCTGGACTGCACCGCCTGGCGCCAGCTCGCCGAGAACCTCGCCGCCTCCCTCACCAAGGGCGCCCGCGTCGTCGTCGCCGGGCGGCTGCGCACCGACCGCTGGGAAACCCCGGAAGGGGAGAAACGCTCGAAGATGGTGCTGGACGTCGACGACGCCGGCGCCTCCATGACCTTCGCCACCGTCGCCATCACCCGCACCACCCGCAGCACGCCGCCCCGGGAAGCGGCGCCGGACGACGTGTGGGACACCGCCACCCCCACCCGCCCCACCGCGCCGTCCGAGCCCGCACCGGGGGACCGGCCGGTTCCTGGGCAGGAACCGCCCTTCTGAACTGGCCCCACGCCGCCCGGACCCGGCGCCGGCGCTCTACGGGCGGGGTGTGCGGCCCCGGGTGCGCAGGGTGGTGCCGGCTTCGTGCAGCAGGGCGTGGACGAAGGATGTGGACCGGTTGTAGCGGTGGGCAAGGGCGCGGATGGTGGATCCCTGCTCGTAGCGGGCGCGCATCTCGGCGGCGAGCCGGTCGCGGTCGGCCCCGCGCAGATGCTCACCGCGCCGCCACCACACCTCGGGCAGGATCTCAGCCTCCTGCTGACAGTCCGGGCACCGCCCAGGGAGCGTCGTGCTGTCGGCGGGGGCGGTCAGACCCCAGCCCCCACAGGCGGTGCAGCCGTCGGCGGCATCCAGGTCGGGCGCGAACGCAGCCAGGACGTGGCCGACGGCCAGACGCCGGGCGGCCGGACCGTCGGTGCACGGTGCGGTAGGTCGGGGCATGGTGGTCAGTACGGCAGCGGCCAGCCGGACGGGGTGCGCAGGTCCAGCGGCGGCCTGGGAGCAGGAGCCTTCGGCTTGCGGACGAGATGCTGGCGCACGGGGCACCGCCTTTCAAAATCGGCCGCCCACAGCAGCAGGACGGAGGTCACGCATGCCACAGTCCGAGGGCCTGGGGCGCAAGCATGTGGCGGCGCTGCGCACGGTGGTGGAGCTGGGCGAGCGGCGTGCTGCGCTGCTGGCGGAGGCGGACGCTGTGCTGGAGGAGTTGCGGCCGGCGGTGTTGGCCGCGATCCGGATGGGCGTGGCGCGGGATCGGGTGCGCAAGCTGGCCCGGATCAGCACCACCACCCTGTACGGGTGGCTCGCCGACGACGACAACCTGCCGGTCAGAAAGCCGCACCCGGTCCGCACCCGCCGCACCCCCTGACCGGGGGATGGAGGTCGAGGCGCGCGGTGGCGCTCCAGGGGGATGCTCACGCCGGCAGCGGCGCTGGCGCGGGTCCCGGTGCGCGGTTCGTCGGCCGGTCCAGCCGGGGCCGGGGCGGTGGGCGCGGTGCGGTGCGGTGCCCGGGCAGGGACTGCTCGTAACAGGACCGGGAGCAGTAGTCGTGCCGACGGCGCAGACCCACCCGGTGATGGCGAGTACCGCAGACGGGACATTGCTTGCCGCTGCCGTCGGCCGGGTGCAGGCCGAGGGCCGCCAGCAGCAGATCATGATCGTCGCTGCTCAGCGCGCGGGCCGCAACCGCCCGCCGAGCCCCCTCGACCGCACCGTCCGGCAACTCGCCCACCACCAGGGCCTGCAACTCCTTGAGAACATCCACCGCTGCTCCTTCCTCTCCGGTGTGATCCGCGGGACCGTGCCCTGGGTCCGCCGGGTGTGGTCCACGGGCGGCTGTGCCGGTGGGGCGGTCCCGGGGCTCGACGGTTTGGCTGTGGGCAGGGGTGGGGTCCGGGCGCGTGTGCAGTGCGTGCCCTGACCCCACCCGTTGTGGCCCGGCCGTGGTCCACCCACCCGGCCGGGCCGTCCTCCGGGTGCCGGTCCTGTCAGGGACACCAGCGCCCGGAAGTCTCTGTGCGTGTGCCGTCCGGGGTTGCCGGTAGGCGTGCGGGGCGGCGGTTTCAGCCGGTGGCGGGGGTGGGGTTAACAAGCCCTAACAGAATGGGATGGCCGCGTTACCTTGGACTTGTGGGTGCAGATTTGCCCTGGTGAGGAGGTGTGCGATGGCCCGCCCCAAGCCCTGGGAGATCGACGACGAGCTGTGGGCGCTGATCGAGCCGTTGCTGCCGGTCGTCCAGCGCCGGGTGGACCATCC
>NZ_JBFBJY010000125.1:0-14759 GCF_040702125.1 Kitasatospora sp. NPDC085895
GATAAGCGCCACACGCTGACCCGCCGTCGGATAGATGCGATACGAGTACCGAAGGTGCACAAGATCAACCTACCGAAGGCCACTGACAACGGCCTCCGCCGGAACATCCAAAGATCACTCCGCCACTTCGCGGCTCCGGTCCAAGGACCCATTCCTCCCCGGCCTGAAGGCCGGGGCATCCTGGGAGATCAAAGGTGAAGTGGTTCAACGGCGAGAAGGGCTTCGGCTTCATCGCGCCGGACGGCGGCGGCCCCGACGTGTTCGTCCACTTCTCCGCGATCGCGGGCAGCGGCTTTCGGAACCTGGAGGAGAACGACCGGGTCGAGTTCGACATCGAGCAGGGCCAGCGCGGCCCGCAGGCAGTGAACGTGCAGGTCATGAGGCAGCAGGCGGCCGGAGCAGCCCCACGAGGACCGGATACGCCGCTGCCGCGCAGCAGCGCACCGAGCCCCGCTCTCGCGACCCGGCACCGGACGTCCTGGCGTGGACAGGACACCGCTGCCGAAGGAGGTGCGGGGCCCGACGCACCCGACCCCCACACCCTCGCTGACGCCGTCCTCACCAACCTGCTGCTCACCGGCAGCGTCACCGACGACACCGCCCTCGTCTGCCTCTGACACCGGCCCGCCGCGCGGCGCCAGGCACGGCACACCGCCGACGGGACAGGGCCGCCGGTACTCGACCGGCGGCCCTGTGGCGACAACCCACTCTCAATTCCTGGTCCCTCACCACCGACGCTACCCACCAGCCACCTACGCCGCGACCCGACCGCCGCCGCGCACCCGGCAACGGCGGCCGCGCCCTGTACTGTCCGCCGGGGCGGGGCTGCGGCGCAGCCGGTCCGGGCTGCGGGTATGTCTACGGCCGGTGGACGAGCACCTCGCCGAGCCCGCGTGAGGCAACGTCGTCGCGCACCCCCGACGGCGCCCGGCTGCGGCCGTAGCCGGTCCGAGCGATGCGGCCGCCCTCGGCCCGGACCGCGCCCACGGCCTCGTAGAGGACAAGCGCCCTGGCGGTATCCCTGGCCACCACGACCTTCCACGAGGTCAGACCCGCGGGCTGGCGCTCCTCGACCTGGTGGCGGCCCGTCAACTGTTCCCAGACCGTCCGGGCGGCTTCCTCCTCGGTGAGTGGCCCAGCGCCAAGACGCCGCCACAGGGCAGCCAATCCGGCGCTGAAGTCCGCCGAGCCCTCGAGATGGAGGCGCACGGACTGCCAGCCGCTACGGGAGTCCTCGAGGCGCGGCACGGCCGCGAACAGCGCATCCTGCAGCGCGCATGGATCCTCCCGCAGCCGGCCGGCCGTGGGTCCGGGGTCAAGCCGCGGGCCGTCGCTCTCCACCAGGCCCGCCAGGTGCGCCCACGCCAGCAGCACCTGCACCCCGCGCAGCGGCGCAGCCGGGCGGACGCCACCCATCGCGTGGCCACCGGTTTCCAGCAGTGCGACGAGCTCTCGCGCATCCGCGCGCAGCAGCTGCCCCGTCGTGGTCAGCTGCCTGCCCTCGCCGACCCAGCCGGCCAGGGCCAGCATCTGCCCCACCGCCTGCGGCCACTCCCCGGCCCCGCAGCGGCCCGCCTCACCCGGCCCGGACACGACACCAGGGCGCCCCGCCCCCGGCCGCAGCTCGTTCTCCAGCACGAACCCGTCCCCTTCCCCCGGCCCAGGAGACCCCCCGGACTCCCTTCACCGTATGCGAGCTCGCGCCGCCGCCCCGCCGGGAACAACCCGAACCAGTGACAGCCACCGCGGCCGGCGCCGGCGCGAGAAACCCTGTCCTCGCGGCCCAGTGCAGTGGTGACGGGCAGCCAGGAAAGGCTACCGACACGCGCCAGTATGATCATCCAAAAGGATGTCTCGGGGGTGTGGCGTGCGCGCATGGAAGTTGGCCGCGGTATCTGCGGTGGTCGTGACGCTGGCCGCAACCACGGCATGCCAGGCGGACAAGCCAAGTGACGGGGCAGGCGCGGCACGGGCCGCGGGCATCAGCCCGGCGCCGACCGGCTGCGCCCCGAAGTTCGGGGCCAACGACGACCCGTCGGCCGGCGGCAAGCCCTTCAAGGGCACGGTGAGCGAAGGCCTCCCGGACGACGTCCGCTGCCTGCCGTCGGTGGCGCACGGGGACCTCATCAGCACCGACAAGGACACCACCGGACAGCCGCTGCGTTCCCTGATGGTGAGCGTCGTCGAGGGCACCACCCGCGAACAGACCCTCGCGCTCTGCAAGCGGATCACCGGCCTCGGCTACAGCCCGGGCGGCACCCACAAGATCGACATGCTGTCCGTGGGCGGCGACCTGACCGCCGGGACCTACCTCACCACCGCCCGCGGAGAGTGCGTCCAGGCAGGCTGAACCCGGCCCGACCACGGACGCGGGTGCGGACACGGGCCGCAGGCGCGGGTTCCTGGTGGGCGAGGGCGGATTCGAACCGCCACAGCCGAAGCGGGGGTTTTACAGACCCCTGGGCTCAACCAATGCCCAGCTCGCCCTTGGCGGAGGAGGTAGGGGTCGAACCCACACGGATGCTCGCGCACCCCAACGGTTTTCAAGACCGAGGCCGGCGCCGCCTGTCGGCTGGCTCCTCCACTGACACTGCTGTGTCGCGCTGCCGGACGGGGATCCGAACCTCCTGAACCAAAGACAGGCGCGCTGCCAGTCGCATCATCCGGCACTGCCGGGCGGCATGAAAAAGGCCGCCCGGGCGGGGCGCAACCCCCGGGGCGGCCCGGCAACAACGGCCGGTCAGCGCATTACGAGGACGTCCCGCGATATCGCGAACCCGAGAAGCGCTGATACGACTGGACACGGGTGGCGGTGTTCACGGTCGCGCTCCTTCCCTTGAGCCTGTGCGGCGCGATGCGCCCACTGTGTCGGACCGGCTGTGGCAGGGACAACCCGTTTTCGCCGGCCCCGGGCGGCTGCGCGCAGCCCCAGCTGTGGGGCCAAGTTTTCGGCGCGGCCGGGCGTGCGGCTCGGTGCGCCGGACGGCAGCGCATCGCGCTGGTGCGGGGGGCCGCCGGACCCGTCGGTGACCGGCCCTGGGGGTGCGAGCGCGAGCCGGGGGTGAGAAGATCGGCATGGCTCCCGGGGTTCATGTCATTGCCTGCCCGGCAGCCACCTGCATTCCCCGCCGAAGTGCTCCGTCAGCGCCGTGTCCGGACAGGGGCGCGGCGCAGGCATTGCTCTCTCTGGATGGCAGGCCCGACAGGGGTACGGATTGTCGCGGGGGCACCCCGGGACGCTGGGGCGGGGCAGGTGTTCTACGAGGTGCCGGGGCCGGAGGCCGACGGAAGGGTGCGGCCGCATCGATGCCGCCAGCGTTGATCAAGGCGTTGCGGGGTTCTTCGACAGTGCCCGGGCGAGCCTGGACAGGACCGGCCCGGTCTGCTGCTTCCCACCCGGCCCGGGAGGCCGGGCGGGAAGCAGGAAGACTTCGCCGGTCAGTCGGCCACCGCGTACAGGCCACGGCCGGTGCGCTTGGCCTGCGAGGCCTTGGCGAGGCGCTCGAGCATCGTGCGCACCGCATCCACGGCACCGTTCGTGTCGGCGAGCCCGAGACGGCCCGTCACGTCCCGGGCGCGCAGGGGCTCCTCGGCCTGCCGGAGAACGGTGAGCACGCTGTCGGCGTCGGTCAGCCGCCGACGCCCCTTCGGCGGCTGCGCCGCCGCCTGGTCGGCCGCGGCTGGTGCCGTTTTCGCCCGGGTGGATTTCCTGGCGGCGGCCGGGGTTGCGGTCTTCGCGGGGGCCTTGGCCGCCGACCGCGGCGCGGTCTTCTTCGCGGCTGCGACCGGCGCCTGCTCGGCGTCCCGGTCGGCGCTCGGGCCGGCGGCGGACTTCTTGGCCGCCCCGCCCTTCCCGGCGGCATCCTTCCGCGGGGCCGCCTTCTTGGCCGCCGCCTTCTTCACTGCCTCCTTCTTCACTGCCTTTTTCGCCGGAACGGCAGCGGGGACGGGAGCCTGCTCGTCGGCGGCACTCCCAACGGGCCCCGCAGCCTCGACAGGCTCCGCGGGCTCGTCTGCAGCGGCGGGCACCTCGCCGGCGGACTGCACCGGTGCGGCGGCCTGTGATCCCTTCCCTTCGCCGAGCGGCGCATCCGCCAGGGCGGCCAGGCCCTCGAGCACGGACACCATCGCGTTCTCCTGCGCGATGACCGCCGCAAGCTCGTCCTCGAGCCTCTGCCGCTGCTCCCGCACGGCCGGCAGCCGCGCTTCGATGAGTGCCCGCGTCGATCCCACACCGCTGTCCGTGCCGAACGTGCGTCCGTCTCCCACAAGTACTCCCATGGCGTCAACTGTTGCTCGTGCCATCGAATTTACGGCGGCCGTAGGAAATCCGCCCGGTAATGCCGCAGATTCCAACCTTCCGAGACTCTGCAGGACACCGGCCGGGCCGACACCACAATCACTACGGCGCCCTTCACCACAGGCCGGGGACCACCACCGGTGCCTTTCGGTAAGGGTGCATGGCTCTGCCGCCGGGCTCGAAGCGGGCACTGCCGGGTGCGGCCTGTGCCCAGCGCGAGGAGCAGGCGGGTAAGGAAGCCGATCCGCTCAGAGCACGGCGGCACGGCACTGGACAGAGCGGCGTGCGATGGCCAAGAGGGATATCTCCCACCCCGACCTGCCACGTGAGGACTGTACGGTCGCGCCGCATCCTCGTATCGGCGGGTGTCGGATGCCTGACGGGGGCAGGTTGGCGCCGCCCGGATGCCCGATCCGGCAGGCGGATGGGGAACTCGCCCCTGCCGACGAGACGGGCTCGCCCGAGTGGACGCTGGACGCGCTGGCGGCCGAGGCCGCGCGGCTGGGGATCGCGGTCGGACGCTCCCAGGTGCGGCGGATCCTGCTCGCCGAGGGCGTGCGATGGCGCCGCACCAGCTCGTGGACGCATTCGAAGGATCGAGACTTCGAGAGAAAAGGACGCGGATCATCGGCCTGTACACCAGCCCGCCCGACGGCGCGACGGTCGTGTGCGCCGACGAGCTCGGGCCGGTGATCCCGCGTACCTTCCCGCCCGCACCGGCTGGTCGCCGGACGGACACCGCATCAAGGCGGAGCTGGACTATTCTCGCGGGCCGGAAAAAACCTGGGTCTACAGCGGACTGCGGATCGCGGACGGGCAGCAGGTCACGATGACCGCCCAGTCCCGCAACAGCGCCTTCTACCAGCAGTTCCTTCAACTACTCGAGGACACGAATCCCACAGGGGACATCTACGTGGTGACCGACAACCTGCCATCTCACAACAGCCTGTCCACCCGGACCTGGCTGGAGGACCACCCGCGGATCCGACATGTCTTCATCCCGGTCGGCGCGTGCTGGCTCAACCTGTAGGAGGGCTGGTGGCGGATCTTCCGCAAGGCCGCCCTCGCCGGGCAGTCCTTCTCCGGACCCGACGAGATCGCCCAGGCCACCCACATTGCCACAGCCCAGCTCAACGCACGTGCTCGTCCCTGGATATGGGGCCGTCCAGCCCCGCCAATCCGACAAGCACGATGCCGTTATGTGTACCTGCTTTGAGGAACGCAGCATTAATACTGCACGGTGGCCCGGCGCGGAGGGTGGGTGTGGATATCCTGCTGGCATGGGGACGTGGAGCCGGGGCGAGCTCGACAGGCTGGTCGATGAGGCCATCGTCGACGCGTACGGTCAGGATGAGGAGGAGAGCGGCCTGTTCGCGATGGTCCAGGACCATCTGTCTGTGCCGTTCACCACGACGGTGCTGGGGGTAGAGGTGAACGTCATCGGCGTTGACCTGACCGCCAGTGGAATCGTGGCGGTCTGCGCCCGCGGCAGCCAGCGTCAGGCCGTCGGACTCCTCGATCTGCCGCTGCCCACTCCGGCGCCCGAGGGTGCGCAGTGGATTGAGGCCTACCGCCACTGGGCCTGCTGAGCCTTCCTCTGCCCGTTGCGCCGAAGACGCCCAATCTGCCGGGCCGATCCAGTCCTTGGTCGACGGCCGGGTCCACCAGACTTCCCTGAACGGGCCGGCCGTAATGCTGGGGGCAGGGTACCGGCCGTGGCTCACCCTGCCGGGCAGTGGTCTGCGGGTCGGGCACAATGGCGGGGTGCGTGACGATGGGCAAGCAGAACTGCTGGAACGGGTACGGGCATTGCGGGCGGCCGGGAGCGGCCCCAAGCAGGTGGCCCGGGCGTTGGGGCTGCAACCCGCGCAAGCCGGTGTGCTACTGCGGCGGGCTGCCGAGGCCGCGCACACGGCCACTATGCCCGGCGAGCGGGAGGTGGTGGGCTGCTGGGTGAACGCCGGCTGGAGCACCGGGCTGGACCTGTCCACTCGGCCGGCGTGGGCGGCGCAGGACGTGGGGGCGGGCGAGGGCGCGGTGGGGGCCGGATTCGCGCAGCTGCTGGTGGCCCGTCGCGAGCGGGCGAGCCGGGTGACGGTGTGCGGGCTTCTGGTGGATGTGTACTGTCTGGGTGTCAAGAACGTCATTGCTCCGCAGAGCATCGGCGAGGGATCGCTTCAGGCCCATCGGCGTTCCTACTTCAGTGCGTTTGATGCGCCCTCGCTGCCCATCGGCATCGAGCAGGCGCAGGCCATTGCCTACGGCGCCGTCTCCTATGCCCGCGGTCTCGGGTTCGAACCCGCGCCGGGTTTCGCGGACGCCGCTGTGGTGCTGGGGGAACCCGCCGACGGGCTGCCTGCAATCGGCTTCGGTAATGAGGGGCTGCCGTTCTACCTGAACGGCCCCCGCGATGACGCCCGCGCGATCCTGGCCACCTTGGAGCGCACCTGCGGTGCGGGCAAGTACCACTACCTTCTGGCCTCAGGACCGATGTGATCGGCCACCCACGCCACGCCGACGAGCCGCACATCCGCTGCACCGAACATTCCGCGCAGGCCGACTTGCGGACACTGCTGCAACTGTGTGCCACGGGCCGCCTGCGGTGCAGTGCCAAGACGCTGCGCCCGTCCGCGGCGGCGGTCGCCCAGGTGGCCGAGGTCTTGGAGGGCGGGGACTTCTATCCCGATGAGCCGATCGCCGCGTTCGCCTGGCCACTGCTCCTGCAGGCCGGCGGCCTCGCCCAGTTGGTTGGCGGGAAGCTGAGGCTGACCCCGCGCGGCCGGGCGGCGCTCACCAAACCCGCGCACGAGGTCCTGGCCCAGCTGTGGCGGCGCTGGCTGGGCAGCACCGTCCTGGACGAATTCTCCCGTATCGAAGCGATCAAGGGCCAGCGCGTCGCGAACGTGCTCAGTGCCCTCAAGCCGCGCCGCGGCCACGTCGGGGCCGCCCTGGCCGCTCTGACCTGCGGCGAGTGGATCACCGTCGACGAACTGTTCGCGGCGATGCGCAAGGCGGGGCATAACCCGATGGTCGCCCGGTCCGAGCGGGCCCTGTGGAAGCTCTACCTGGAGGATCCCGAGTACGGCAGCCTCGGCTGGGACGGTTTCCACAACTGGGAACTGCTGCAGGGCCGCTACACCTTGGCCGTGCTGTTCGAGTACGCCGCGCCGCTGGGACTGATCGACGTCGACTATGTGCCCGCCGACGGGGCGCGGGAGGATTATTGCGACAACTGGGGCGGCGACGACCTCGAGCGGCTCAGCCGCTACGACGGACTGCGCGCCCTGCGCCTCAACCCGCTCGGCGCCTACGCCACCGGCCAGCACCCCACCTACCTCCCCGGGCCCGCGCCCGAACCACCCGCCGCCGCGAGCAGCACCTCGGCGCTGAAGGTCCTCGCCAACCACGACCTGGTCGCCCTCGACGGACTGCCCGCCGCCCAGGCCCTGCTCCTGGATGCCTTCGCCACCCGCACCAGCGACCGGACCTGGGCGCTGAGCCCCACTTCCCTGCTTGCCGCCGTGCACGCCGGACGGGATCTGGCCGAACTGCGCGACTACCTGGAGCGTGTGGCCGGTCCGCTGCCGGACACCGTTGCGACGCTACTCGTGGACGCAGAGCGCCGCGTCGGTGCGGCTCGCGATATGGGCACCGTTCACCTGATCGAATGCGTGGATGCGGCTACCGCCGCGCTCCTGGCCGGCGACCGACGGGTCCGCGCCCTCGCCACCCGGCTCGGCGACCGCCATCTCGCCGTCCCCGCCGACAAGCTTGCCTCGTTCCGCCGGGCAGCCCTCGCCCTCGGATACCCCCTCACCTAACGGACCCCAGAAACTCGCAATCTTCCGAACCCAGACTGTGCCTTCCAGGGCCTGCAGAGGGCTGGATCTGCGTTGTTGCCTGGCGTTTCGCTCGGTGGTGTCGTGGGAGCGAGTGGTTATTTCGCTGGGCGGGGTTCGATGGGATCACGGTGGGCGGCCTGGTAGGCGGCCGTGATCTCTGACCGCAGCCTGCCGCGGGGCGGGACGTGGATGCCCTGGTCTCGGGCCCACGAGCGGACCTGGGCCGCCGTCGGCCCTGGTTGTTCGTTTCTCGCCGCGAGGATCTGGCCGGGCGTGTCGCAGCTGTCGGCGGGTCGGGAGGCGCGATCCACGGTCGGCGGGGCCGTGGTGGTGAAGCCCTGGCGGTCGAGGATCCTGCGGCGCTTGTGGTGCATCCGCTCCAACAGCGGGACCTGCGAGTCGAGGTAGTCGTGGACTTCGACGTGGTTCTTCTTGGCCTCGGTGTTGCGCATGATCCTGCCGACCTGCTGGATCACCCGGCCCTTGAAGGAGATCGGGCTGGCCAGGAACAGCGTGTCCAGCGCGGGCGCGTCCAGTCCTTCCCCGGCGACCTTGTCGATCGCCAGCAGCACCAGAGGGCGGGTGCGCGGGCTGGACAGCTCGGCCCGCACGCGGTCCCGTTCGGTGGTGGGCAGGCCGCCGTGCAGCAGCAACGCTTCGACGCCGTGTTCTTGCAGTGCGGTGGCGAGTTGGTTCAGGTGCTCGATCCGGTTGGTGAGGGCCAGGCTGCACCGGCCGCGCCGGTAAGCGTCGGCGATGTCGGAGGCGATCTGCCGGTTGCGCGAGTAGTCGGCGGCAAGTTCGCCGTAGATCGCCTGAATGGAGGCGCCGTCGGTACCGGGCTCCTCGGTGGTGAAATCACAGCGGTGCACGATGAGATGCTTGGCGAAGGCGCTCGCGTCCTCGATCTCGTGGCGGATCGGGCCGCACTGCATGGTGATCAGCGGGTCCATCTGGTCGGCCCGGTAAGGGGTGGCGGACAGGCCGATCCACCGCCCGGTCCTGACCTTGCGGATCGCGGCCTCGGCGGCCGGAGCCCCGATGGCGTGGCACTCGTCGACGACCACCAGACCGTAGCCGTCCAGCAGGCCCGCGGCGGCCTCCCGGTGGGCCAGGGACTGCAGCATGATCAGGTCGACAACACCGCCGCGGCGGTCCTTGCCGGCGCCGAGTGAGCCGACCGTGTGCTCGCCCAGGTCGAGGAAGGCCTGCAGGCGTTCGCGCCACTGGGCCAGCAGTTCGGCCCGGTTGACGATGACCGCGGTGGGCCGGGCGTGGGCAGCGATCAGCGCGCAGGCCATCACGGTCTTGCCCGCGCCCGGCGGGGCGACCAGGACCCCGGTGGGGTGGCAGGCCATCGCCTCAACGGCCCGGGCCTGCACCGCCGTGAGCTCGCCGGTGAACCGGGCGTCGATTCGGGCCTGCTCGGGGAAGGTGTCGATGACCTCCAAGGTGCCGCCCGCGGCGGCGACGAGGCTGGCGGCCTCGTCCCGCAATCCCCGGGGCAGAGCGATCCAGTCGGGGTCGGTGGCGTCGAAACAGCAGATCAGGCGCGGAGTGTTGAAGGTGGAGAACCGCTGGTTCTGGCGCCGGTAGAACTCGGGGTTGTGGAAGGACGCGGCGTGCTTGAGCGCCGCAATCAGCTGCGGCGACAGTCCGACGGTGGCGATACTGAGCATCGCTCCGGCCCTGGCCTTTACCGTCTTCGGGGCCTTGCCCAGCGCGTTGCGCCGCGGCCGGGCCGCCAGCACCGGCGCGGTCGGGCTGGGGCCGGCGTGCAGCGGCCCCAGGGCGGTCACCAGATCCTGCAGGCGCTCGGGCGTCAGGCGCTCGGTGCGCGACAGGTACGCGAACTGGTCCTCATACGGCTGCCAGGTGGCAGGGTCGCAGAACAGCGTGGTGTCCAAGGTCCGGGAGGCCCCGTGCAGCGGCAGGGCAATCAGGTTGCCGAATCGGGCCCCGCCCTTAGAGTGCGTGGGCAGGAAGTCCTGGGCGGGAAAGAGCCGGTCGTAGCTGGCCAGGGACATCCCGCCGCGGGCATCCATCGCGCGCCGCAGCATGGCCATGCCCAGCGCCCGGGCCAGGCGGGCCGGCACCGGGGCGGTGAAGAACGTCCACACGTGCGCGCCGGCCCCGGAGCGGGAGACCTCCGCCAGCGCGGGAACCCCGGCAGCGGTGCAGGCCTCGATGTAGGCGGCCGCGTCACCGCGCCAGTCCTTGTCGTCGAAGTCGCACACCAGAAGCTGGGTCTTGTCGTCGGGGAGCATCGGGTACAGGCCCACATGCAGCTCACGCTGGCCCGGCTCGGGCCGGCTCAGGTGCCGGACGATCACCTGATCGGTCAGCGGCAGGAACACCCGCTCCGTATCCGGCTTCCCCTTGTCCCAGAGGTTTTCTTCGGCCGGGCTCCATCCGGTCCGGCCGTTCTTCGCACTCACCCACCGCTGCGCGTACACATCGGCACGCCCGACGAACAGCGCACGGAACAAAGCGACCTTCGTCTGCGGGGCAGAGGCGGCGTTCGCATAGGGCAGGCCACTGCCAGACGGCGTCTCGGGTGATACAGACCGTGCCGCAACATCGGGCTGCCCAGACGCCGTGCCGAGCGCCGGCACGACGAGACGCTTCCGAAGCCGCCGGTTCTCCTCAGTCAGTACGGCGATCTGCTCGAGCGCGACATCGAGCCGAATCCGTAACTCGGCAGGGTCCTCCCACCCGAACCAGTCATTCACAAAACCAATGATCCATCATCCAGGCCCTACCACAGGGTGATCGGGGTGGCGGCAGCGGTGGCCTTCTCCTCTTTGGTGGGAGGGCGCATGCCCGCCAGATGGCGGGCCTCGAAAGCGAGAAGGTACCGGTCACCGGCCGACTCGAAAAGGAATCCCTTGCACTCCAGTACGACAGGGCTGCCCGGCAGGTCACCGCGAAATCAGACGGGACCGGCCCTAGGCGCCTGGTCAGGGGCAGGACTCGCCGAACTTCACTGCCTTCAGCATGATTGGCTGTCCGTTCAGCACGGTTCTTGCGACTGGTACCTGGGAGCACACCTGCCAATTCGACTCGCCCAGCACCATCCGGTCCTGGGCCGCGTCCTTGACGGAGAAGCTCCTCGACCGGTCGAACATGTCCCTCACCGCGCCATGATCGCAGCCAGGCCAGTGGGTGGACGTCGTCCCACCGGCCGCCACACCGGCGCCGAGCACGCCCTCAGCACCGCCACCGAGGCACCACCCGCCTGGTGCTCGTGAATGAGCCCGGCCGACCTCGCCGTCGACACCGGCCGCTGCCTCATCGACCTGGGCGAACCCGGCCACGCCCACCAGCAGATCACCGAGGGCGTCGCTCTCCTGCCCACCGCCCGCGGCAAGACTCGCGCCCTCTTCCTCACCCACGAGGCCGAAAGCCTCCTCCACCAGGGCAAGATCGGCCACAGCGCCGCCACCGCGCACCAGGTCCTGGCCCTCACCCAGCGGATCGGAGCGTCCCGCTACATCCGCCAGACCGCCGACCTCGCTCCAGGCCTGCAGCCGCACCAGCACGTCCAGGACGTCGACCAGTTCCTCGAGGCCATACGGTCAGCAGCCTGACTTCGCACAATCGGGTAGTTCCATCGCCGGGTAGCCCGACCTCGCGCACGTCCCGGTGGATCGACGGCGAGGACAAGGGCCACGCCCTACGGCGCGACCTGGCGGAGGCCCGCCAGGCATACATCGGACGGTAGGGTCGGACCGCAGCCTCGCCCGGACACCGCCGGGCCAGCAGCAGGGTCGCCCCTTCGCGGCCCTCCGACAGCGCGGCCCCCCGCCGCAACAGTGGCAGAGGAGAAAGGACCGCGGGGATGGCACAGAACGCGCAGCACGCGGTGGTCGACGCCTCCGGGCACGTCCACTTCGCCCAAGTGACGACGGTGGAGGAGCTGCAGTCGGCGGTGGCAGCCGTCGCCCCGCAGCGGCTGACCGACCTCGCCGCCGACGAACACCGGGCCGTAAGCAAGTCCCTTAAGGAGTCGAGCATCGGCCCCCTGCAGGCGTTCATGCTGCACTGGCGGATGATCCTGCTGATCGAGCAGGACCCCGACCTCTCCCGCCGCTACCGCGCCTACGAGCACACCATGCGGTTCAGCAACGACGAGGCCGCACGCCGAACCGCCACGCTCGAAATGGCAGAGATCGTACGGACCGCAGGCGACCAGGTACGCAGTGGCTGACTGGTCCTGGGACTTCGAGCCGAACTCCCTCCTCGACAACCTCACCGAAGACGCCGGGACCTCGCCCGGAAAGCCGCCGCAGAAATCGCACTCGCCTGCTCTCTCGAACACCCGGAAGGCCGGGACTGGCAAGGCGGAGCCATGCCGCTGCGCACTGACCACTTCGACGGCATGCTGGTCACCTCGATCGTCGACGTGCGTGGCGAGCAGGTTCTCGTGGTGCAGATCATCGACACTGCGGGATAGTCGGCGCCGCTGTCGGCTGGTAGCTGCTGCATCGCCACTGCCGGCCACATGCCCCCGTCGTGGCACACGCGGACGGGCCACCGGACCTGCTCGACCTGCCCACCCCAGGGGGTAGGCGCAGGGTCGTTCAGCAGTACCGCCTTCGACCTGGGTCCCGACGACTGGCTGATCCTTTACACAGATGGGCTCGTCGAGACCCGCGACCAGCCCATCGACGAGCGCGGCGGCGGGGCTGCCGGCACCGCGGGTGACCTTGGTTCGGAGTTTGACCGTGGAGAAGGTCGACTCGATGGGGTTGGTGGTCCGCAGGTGGATCCAGTGCTCGGCCGGGAAGTCATAGAACGCGAGGAGTTCGTCCCGATCGTCGGTGATCTTCGCGACGGCCCTCGGGAACTTGGCTCCATAGGTCTTCGCGGACACCTCGATCTCCTTCTCGGCATGGGTGCGGGACTCCGCGTTGTAGATCTCCCGCATGGCCTTCGTCGCTCCCGGCTGTGCCGACTTCGGCAGACAGTTCGAGACATTCCGCGCCTTGTGAACCCAGCACCTCTGTGGCCGTGCGGCCGGGAACACCTCGGCGAGCACCCGCCAAAGGCCCATGGCGCCGTCGCCGACCACCAGCTCGGGGTCGCGCATGCCGCGTCGGCGGCAGTCGCGCAGCAGGTCGGCCCACGACTCGGTGGATTCCCGCAGGGCATCGATAGCTCGCTCGTCGAGCTCGGACATGGTAAACCCGCACGGCAGTTTGATCCCGCTGGTGGACCCGGGAGACATCGGTGCTGCGAGCGCGGCTGTTCAGGCCGCCATGGTGGTCGTGGAAGTGGTGGGCGGCCGCATAGCGGTCCAAGCCGTCCAGCAGCAGTTCCGCCCGCACCACCGGTGCGATCGCGTATGGGTCGGTGATGCCGGCGCGGTGGGCGGCGTCGTCGATCAGGTAGCCGATCTTCAGGCGGGCGTGGCCGTGCCGGGTTCGCAGGTACTCGCCGGCGCCGCTCTTGCCGCCGAGCGCGACTACCCCCGGCAGGCATCGGGGGTGAGGGGCCCGACCGGTGACTGCGTCGCGGTGCAGCACAGCGCGGGCTCGGCCGGCAACGGTAGCGGACGGTCGCATCCGCTGCGGGCGACGCCCGAGCACCAATCCCGTCCACGGAGCCGAGGGCGACCTCCACACGGTCGTGGACACCGGCTCGAACGTGGCACGGCACAAGGACCAGCGAAGATTTCCGCAGGTGCACGGCCCTCCCCCTGTGCACCGACGCTGTGCTGTGGATGCGAGACGACACGCCGCGACAGACCCTGAAAGAAGCCGACCACGGAGGCGCGTCATGACCGGAGAACACACACGAGCGCCAAGCGCGATCGTCCACATGACCATCTCCGGCGACCCGTCCGTGGCCCAGGTGGTCGCCGACACCGTGGCGCAATCATTCAGACTCACCACCGCCCCGGCCCCCCTCACCGCCGGGGACTACGCCGCCCCGTCCGACGCAGCGGAACGAGCGCGGTGGCAGGTGGACACGTCCGCCCCGATCACCGGTGCCGCCACACCACCAGTAGCCCCCGCCGCCCCGGGAGCGGGAGCGGTGAGAGTGGAGCTCGGCGGGAGACCCGATGCGGTCCGCAGGCTCACGGCGCTGATCCGGGGATGCTTTCGCTCAGGACCGCCGACGGGGATGTCACAGGGCTTCGAGGTCTGGCCGGAGGACCGGCGACAGGACGGCGAGCAGACCCAACCACCCTGCCCCGCGAAAGGACCGCCATCGGCCGCCGAACAGCCACCGCACCAGTGACCTTGGTGGTCAGCCCCCGGAAGCGGCCAAGGGCCTGACCCGCCGGGGAGCGGCCCGGATCTTCCAGTTCGTCCCCGTCTGCGGCCCCCTTTGCGGGCATCGACGCCATGCTGGTGGGCCCGGTTGACCGTGGAGTCGACGGTGACGGTCCACTCCAGTGGACCGCCTCCTCACCCCCGATTCCTCTCCGGCGGCACGAAAGGAGCTGTGCGACCTCACGTGTGACTCCTCCCCCGGCTGAAGCCGGGGGCTTCTCGCTAACCCTTCCGGGCGTTGGGAGCCGTAATTCATTTACTGCCTGAGTTGATCTCGTTGTCGTGGTCCTCGAGCACGCGCTTCAAGGCGTCGAGGGTGCGAGGAGGATGGGGCCG
>NZ_JBFBJY010000126.1:0-14510 GCF_040702125.1 Kitasatospora sp. NPDC085895
CGAGTACGTCCAGTACGAGGCCGATACGGCGGCACGCCCGGTCGGGCGCCCGACGCCGCGCGCCGATGCGACGCGAATCGTCAGACAAGCCCTAGGAGCCGGGTCACGCATCCGCAGGAATCCCGGTGTGCGACCGCGTCGCGGTGGGCATCCGGCCGGTGACACCCTGACCCGTCGGAGAGCAGTCACATGGGCATTCACAGACCGGCGCAGGGCGAGCCGGCGCAGTCGGCAGCAGTTCCCGCACCACACGGAAGCACGGCGGACCGGAACCTGGACGGGGCGCCCGAGTCGAACAGCACCTCGTGCGCGGCAACGCGCCCGGCCCGGGGGGCCGTCCGTCGCCCCGCTCTCCGAGCCGTACCGCTGGCGATGTGGCGCGACGACGTCACCGACGACGCGGCCGCACTCACCTACTACGCCGTGCTCGCCGTGCTGCCCGCACTGCTGGTCACCGTCATCACGCTCGGCCTCGTCAGCCCTGCCACCGCGCGGACGTTCATCGTGCACGTCACCGTCTACGCCCCGGGCAGCTCCGGCAGCCAGTTGCACGACGTCCTGACCGGCATGCTGCGCACGGACTCGGTGACCTGGGGCCTGCTCTTCGGCGCCGCCGGCAGCGCACTGTGGTCCGCCTCCAGCTACCTCGCCGTTTTCCGGCGCGCCCTGCACCGCATGCACGGCGCACGGGACCAGCGCTCCGGCTGGCGGACCGCCCCCAGGATCGTCCTGACCGCCGCGGCCCTCCTCGGCCTGCTCCTGCTGAGCTCCCTCGTCCTGGTGCTCACCGGCACCGCGGCGGAGAGCACGGGCCGGCTCCTGGGCACGGACGCGACGGCCGCCTGGACCTGGAGCCTCCTGCGCTGGCCGCTGCTGCTGCTCCTCGTCACGGTCCTGGTGATCGTCGTCTTCCGCACCGGGCCGGAACCCGCGCGCCGGCGGGCGTTCAGTGTGCCCGGTGGCGTCCTGGCGGCCGTGCTGTGGCTGGTGGCATCGACCGGGTTCGCCCTGTACACATCGGCGATGGGCGCCTACAGCGCGCTCTACGGCTCACTCGCCGGCGTGGTGGCGTTCCTGATCTGGCTGTGGCTGTCCAATCTCGCCCTGCTCGCCGGGGCGCAGTTCAGCGCCGAACTCGCGGCGCGGCACCCACCGCACCGGCCGGCCGGCACCGCTGCACCGGCGACGGTGGGGCAGCGCACCACACGGTCCGCCCGGTGACCGCGGACCGTGGGCTCCGCGCCGTCCGTCACATCGAGGGAGCAGGCCCGCGCCAGCGGGCGCAGGAGACCGCCCGCCCGGAACGGGCCCGCGGACGGGCCGCTCGGCGGGGACTTCCACAACACCGTGGAGACGTCCGACGGCACCATCCACGCGGTCGTCGGAGGCATCTGCGGGTACGCCCCGGACGAGGCTGCGCCGGTGCCGGCCGCCGCGCGCCCGGGCGGCAGACCGCCGGAACGGCCGGCCGGCGTGCCGATGCGGTTAGGGTGGCATGAGGGTGGGGGCGGGAGGAGCGGAAGTGAGGACGGCACACGGAGTGGCGACACTCGATCCGGTGGACGTGGGCGATCACGTCTGCTGGATGGTCGGGCCCGGTGACGACCTCGCCGGGCCCGTGGAGGCATTCGTCGCCGACGGCCAACTCTTCGGGGACATGGTCCTGGTGCTCGGCGAGAGGGCCGGTGCCGTGGGCCCGCCCGGTTCCTGGGAATCGCTGATCACCGCCGTCAGCCGCGGGACGGAGCGCGCCACTCGTGAGGGCTTCCGCACCCTGAGGGTCCTGGCTGACCTCAGCACCCTCACCGCCGCCGACACCCGCCCCGACGTCCTCGCCCGGCACGAACTCAGGCTCGACGCCCTCGCCGCGGACAGCGGCGCCATCCTCGTCTGCGCCTACGCCCGGGAGTCCCTGACGGCCGAGGCCGCCCACCAGGCCGCCGGCGTCCATCCGCACCACCTGGGCCGTCCGGCCGCCGCCCCGGCGTTCCGCCTCTTCAGCTCCGCCCGCGACAGGTGGAGCCTGAGCGGCGTCGTCGACACCGAAGGCGCCGACGCCTTCCGGACCGCACTCGCCGAACTGCTCCCGCTGGGACCGGTGCTGCACCTGGACTGTACGAACCTGGACTTCGTGGACAGCGCCGGACTGACCACCCTCGCACTGGCCGCCCGCGGGCGCCTCGACCGCCGGATCGTGCTCCACCACGCCAACGAGACCGTTCGACGCAGCTGGTCGCTGCTCGGGTTCGACAGCCCGGACATCCCCGTGGAGCTGAAGCAGTGAACGACTCCGGCACCCCCGCCTCCGCCCCCGGACAGGGTAGGGGACTGCGCCACATCCTCTTCCCGTTCGAAGGCGAGGACCGTTTCCTGGCCGGTGCGTTGTCCTTCGTCGAGGGTGCCCTCGGCGCGGACGAAGCGGTCGTGGTCGCCGTCTCGGACCCGCACGAGGAACTCATCCGCCAAGCCCTGGCCGACACCGGAACAGCCGACCGGGTGTCGTTCCTCGACACCGCCGAGCTGAGCCGCAACCCCGGGCGGCTGATCCCGGTCTGGCAGGCATGGATCGAGAAGGCCTCCCGGGAGGGCCGTCCCGTCCGCGCCATCAGCGAGAACCCGTGGGCGGGCCGCACCTCCGCGGAGAGCACGGAACTGCGCTACCAGGAATGGCTGTTGAACCGGGCCTTCGCCGACGCGCCGATCTGGTGGCTCCTGTGCCCCTTCGACACCGTGGCCGACGCCGCCGGTACCACGCTGGCAGCACTCGAGCGCACCCATCCGCTCGTCCTGCGCGACGCAGGGCCGACCACCGGCAGCGCCTACACCGACGAACCGTACGCCTTCGAACCGCTCACCGACCCGTGCGACCCGGACGAAGCGCTGGCCTTCACCGCCGGACAGCTCGCCTCCGTCCGTGACCGGATCACCGTCTGCGCCGGCAGGCACGCCCTGGCCGGCGACCGCCTGCGCGACCTGCTGCTCGCCGCCACCGAAGTCGCGGCCAACAGCATCAAGTACGCGGGCGGCGGCACACTCCGCACCTGGGCCGAGGAAACCCGGTTCGTCTGCGAGTTCCGCGACAGCGGCCACATCGCCGATCCGATGGCCGGACTCGTCCGGCCGACCGTCGGCCAGGTCGGAGGCCGCGGGCTCTGGCTCGCCCAGCAGATGTGCGACCTCGTCCAGATCCGCAGCAGCGCCGAGAACGGGACCACGGTCCGCCTGGCGATGGAAGGCGTGAACGGCGGGTAGCGCCCGGGCTCCGCCCGGGGAGTGGCACCGGCACGGTGCAGCCCCGACCACGTCATGACCCACCTCGCCCTGCGGGAGGGAACCGACACCGACGAGCCGGAGACCGGGCGGGACGAGAACGCGGGCGATGCCGAGTACCGCGCCGACCGGACCGCCGCAGGGTGATCCGTGCCGGCACGGCCCGTCCGGCGACCACGAGTCCGCCGTGGCCGATCCCTCGGCCCCGCACGGCCGGCGGCGCCCGGACCCCCGACGGCCCCGCCGGGTCGCACGGGTTCGGGGTCGCGCGCCGTCGTGGGCGCGGCCGCCGGCCCTGCTCCGTGTCCGGCGACCGCATCCACGCGTCTGGTCACCGCTCCCGGGCCGAAACCCGGGCCTCCACCCGGAACGCCGGTCCGCACGGGCAGGCCGTCCGCACCCACGGGCAGGCCCTGTGCGCGCCCGCGCCGCGATCCGGATGCGAGAATGCTCGGCATGGACGTTCGACGCAGGAACAACGTCACGGTCGAGGGTCCTGACGACGGCCCGACGGTGGTGCTGGCGCACGGGTTCGGCTGCGACCAGAACATGTGGCGTCTCGCGGTGCCGGCCCTGGCCCGCCGGTACCGGGTGGTGCTGTTCGACTACGTCGGCTGCGGCGGCTCCGAGGTGTCGGCCTGGAGCGAGTCCCGGTACTCCTCGCTCGGCGGCTACGCCCAGGACGTGGTGGACGTCTGCGGTGAACTCGGTCTGCGGGACGCGGTGTTCGTGGGCCACTCGGTCAGCGCGATGGTGGGGGTACTGGCAGCACGGGCGGAGCCCCGGCGCATCGGGGGACTGGTGATGGTGGCGCCCTCGCCCCGCTACATCGACGACGAGGGGTACCGGGGAGGGTTCCGGGAGGAGGACATCGGCGAGCTGCTCGAATCGCTCGAGGCGAACTACCTGGGCTGGTCCGCCGCGACGGCGCCGATGATCATGGGTAATCCGGAGCGGCCGGAGCTCGGGCAGGAGCTCACCAACAGCTTCTGCGCGATGGACCCGGACATCGCCCGGGTCTTCGCCCGGACGACCTTCCTGTCCGACAGCCGCGAGGACCTGAAGAGCGTCCGCGTCCCGACCCTTGTCCTGGAGTGCTCCGACGACGTGATCGCACCCCGCGAGGTCGGGGCGTACGTGCACGCCGCGATCCCCTCCTCGCGCCTGGTCACGCTGGACGCCACCGGCCACTGCCCGCAGCTGAGCGCCCCCGAGGCCACGGCCGCGGCAATCCTGGACTTCCTCGCGGAGAGGCGGTGACGCGCCCGGCTCCCGGGCAGCCGCGGCCGGCGGCCGACACCGTGCCGACGGCCCCGGACGCCGAGTTCAGCACGCTGCTGGAGGACAGCGCCGAGGACCTCTACGAGTCCGCGCCCTGCGGCCACCTGTCGACCCTGATGGACGGCGGCATCGCCAAGGTCAACGCGACACTGCTGGACTGGCTCGGTCTGGACCGCGGCGCCGTGGTGGGCCGGATGC
Organism: Kitasatospora sp. NPDC085895; assembly: GCF_040702125.1. Taxonomy (NCBI): domain Bacteria; kingdom Bacillati; phylum Actinomycetota; class Actinomycetes; order Kitasatosporales; family Streptomycetaceae; genus Kitasatospora; species Kitasatospora sp. NPDC085895. The sequence continues at coordinate 4,750 of NZ_JBFBJY010000126.1, forward strand.
GCTTCACCGACCTGCTCACCGTCGGCGGCAAGCTCTACCACGAGACCCACTTCGCGCCGCTGCTGCGCATGCAGGGTGAACTGCGCGGCATCGCCCTGGAGATGAAGGGTTCCGACGGACGCCGCCTCCCGGTCCTGGTCTCGTCGACGATCAAGTACGGCGGCCGCGGCGAGCCGCTGCTGATCCGCACCACCGTCTTCGACGCCTCGGACCGGCGCGCCTACGAGACCGAACTCCTGCGCCGCCGTCAGGAGGCCGAGCGGGCCCGCGCCGAGGCCGAGCGGGCCCGCCGGCAGGCCGAGGCCGACCGCGAACGGCTCACGGCCGCGCTCGCCGCACTGCAGCGCTCCCTCATCCCCTCGGCTCTACCCGCCGTGCCGGGACTGGAGACCGCCGTCCACTACCACACGGCCAATCCCGACCGCCTCGGAGGCGACTTCTACGACCTGTTCTCCCTGGAGGACGGCCGGTGGGCGTTCTTCCTCGGCGACGTCTGCGGCAAGGGCCCCGAGGCCGCGGCCCTGACCTCGCTGACCCGCTACGCCCTGCGCGCCGCGGCCGTCCACGACCCCGACCCCGTCGCGGCGCTGACCACGCTGAACGCCGTCCTCCACGAGCAGTACACCGCGGCCGGCGACCCCCGCTACTGCACCGCGGTCTTCGGGGTCGTCGAACCCGGTACCGGCGGCGGCCCCGCCACCGTGCACCTGGCCTCCGGCGGCCACCCCCCGGCCCTGGTGGTCCGGACCGACGGTCGGACGGAGTTCCTGCACACCCCCGGCGGACTGCTCCTCGGCATCCTGCCCGACGCACCCCTCACCGCCGCACGGACCGTCCTCGACCCCGGCGACACGCTGCTGCTCTACACCGACGGCCTCACCGAGGCCCGCACCGGCCCCACCCGCAGGAGCCTGTTCGGCGACGACGCGCTGCGCGCGTTCGCCGCCCGCCACGCCCCCGCCACGCCGCAGGAGATGATCGGTGCACTGGCCGTCCTGCTGGAGGGCTTCGGCGACGGCCTCGACGACGACACCGCCCTGCTCGCCCTCGGCGTACCTCCCACCCGTCCACCCGCACACTCGGCACCGAACCCCGGATGATGCTGAACCTCACCCTCCGCGACGCCTCCACCGGTCCCGTCCTGCACGTGACCGGCGACCTCGACTACGAGCAGGCCCCTGCCCTGCGCCGCCACGTCGAACAACTCGTCCTGAGCCCGGCTCAGCGCCTGGTCATCGACCTGTCGGGCCTGGAGTTCTGCGACTCCAGCGGCATCACCGCCCTCCTCGCGGCCCGACGACACGCCCAGACCGCCGGCGCCGACCTCGCGCTGGCCGCCGTGCCCGCCAACACCCTGCGGATCCTCGCCGTCGTCGGCCTCGACCGGGTCTTCACCATCCTCCCCTCCGCCGTCACCTGACCGGGTCCTGTCCGGGATCCCGCGTCGCGGTTGCGGGGCCGGGGCGCAGTCGGCGCGGGGACCGTCCGCGCCCGGCCGCCGGTGCGCGAGCGCGCCGCTCAGGAGTTCTCCAGCCGGGGGAAGACGCATTCCTTCAGGGCCATCTCCAGAGCCACCGCGGCCGGCACCGCGACCAGGGCGCCGATGATGCCCATGAGGACGCCGCCGACCAGGACGGCGAGCACGGTGACCAGCGGGTTGACGTCGACGGTGTACTTCATGGTCCGCGGCATGATCAGGTAGTCCTCCAGCATGCGGAAGCCGATGTAGAACGCGGCGGTGGCCAGGGCCACGGGCCAGGAGACGGCCAGGGCGACCAGGCTGACCACCACGCCGGCAACGGTCGAGCCGACCATCGGCACCAGGTCCATGAGGGCGACGAACATCCCCAGGACGGCGGCGTACGGCACCGACACCACCGCGCACCACGCGAAGGTCGCCAGCCCTGCGACGGCCGAGGTGAGGAGGTTGCCGAGCATGTAGCGCCCGGTGCGGGCGAGCACCTCCTCGGTGATCTCCCGGGCGCGCCCGCGCCGACTCCCGGGGACGAAGCGGTAGCAGAACTCCTTGATCCCGGGCAGGCCGGTCATGAAGTACAGGGTCAGCGTGACCACCACGACCAGGGACGCCACCGTGTCGAGCACGAGCCGGCCGGCGCCGACGACCCCGCCGACCAGATCCGTGCCGCCCCCGCCGACCGCGTGCCGGGCCCGGTCGACCAGGTGGTAGTGGTCCTCGACCCGGCCCAGCGCCGACTGGTGGTCGTGCAGTTGCCGGAGCCAGCCCGGCACCGCGTCGGCGAGGACGGCGGCCTGCCGGCCCACCGGCGGGATCACCAGGACGAGGAAGCCGGCGGTGACGGCGCAGAACACGGCGAGGACGGCGGCGACCGCCCATCCGCGGCGCAGCCTCAGCCGCACCAGCCCTCCGACCAGCGGTTCCAGTCCCACCGCGATGAACGCCGCCAGCACCACGAGTGCCAACAGCTGTTCCAACCGCAGGAGCTGGCGGACCAGGAACCATCCCAGCAGGGCTCCCAGGGCCAGGCGCAACCCCGCCGAGAACCAGGAGCCGTCCGGCCGGACCGCCCGTCCGGATCGAGGAGGACGGGCGGCGGCCGGCGGCCGTTCGGCCCGGACCTCGGGCGGCGCCTCGTCCGGCACGAAGAAGTGGCGCCGCACCCCGTCCGCGGCCACGGTCGTCAGCGCCCTCAACCGCGGTGGTGTCCTCAAGGCCGCCCCTCCTTCCGTCCCGGCACCTTCGCCGCTTTCTCCGTCCCCGCTCTCCGCCGGCACACCCGCCCGCCCCTTCGTCCGCCCGGTGCCGGCCCGGCCCCTGCGCTCAGTGGCCGGGCCGGCCGGGCGGGTGGAAACAGGCGGTCACCGTCTTGCCCCGTGCATCGGGACGGGCCTGCCAGTCGTCGGCGAGGGCGTCGACCACGTGCATGCCCCGGCCGGAGGTGGCCTCGGACGAGGCCTCGCGCGGGCGCGGCAACTGCGGCGAGTCGTCGTGGACGCTGACGTACAGGCAGACGCCGTCCCAGGTGAGCACGGTGTCGGGCATCGCTGCGGGCGTGGACGTGGACGTCGGTGATGAGCTCGGAGACGGTGAGCACGACGGCGTCGGCCGCTTGGGGCGCGTGCCTCGTCCAGCCGAGTTCGTCGAGGTGGCGGCGCGCCCGGGCGCGGCCGGCCCGAACGCCGCTGGAGACGGGCAGGGTGCGTGCCCAGCCCATCGCCTTCAGCGCGTTCCCGTGCTTGTCCATGCCCTGCCTCCCGTGTCGGGTCCTTGCCCGACCGGCTGCCCCGTTTTCTCCGCCGCACCCCCGTGCCTTCGCCCCGGGGAGCCGCATTCGGCGCACCGCCGACGACCGGCCCCGCGTCACCCCCGGTCCGAGCACGGCCCGTCACTCGGCGAGGATGCCCTTCCGCAGGTGGGTGAGGATGCGCGTGAGGATGCGCGAGACCTGCATCTGCGAGACGCCCAGGCGCTCGCCGATCTCACTCTGGGTCATCTCGGCGCCGAACCGCAGGGAGAGCACCATGCGGTCGCGGTCGGGCAGCGCACCGAGGAGGGGCTTGAGCGACGCCAGGTCGAGGACCTTGTCGAAGCCGGTCTCCTCCACCGCGTGGCGGGCACCGAGGACCTCGCCCTGCTCGTCGTCGGCGGAGGGCGCGTCCAGCGAGTGCGCCGCGTAGGCGTTGGCGGCCTTCATGCCCTCGATCACCTCGCTCTCCTCCAGGCAGAGGTGCGCGGCGAGTTCGGCCACCGTCGGGCGGCGGTCCAGCAGTTGCTCCAGCTCGTCCGAGGCCTTCGCCAGGACCGTCCGGAGCTCCTGCATGCCGCGGGGCACGTGGACCATCCAGGAGGTGTCGCGGAAGAACCGCTTCATCTCGCCGGTGATGGTGGGCAGGGCGAAGGTGGTGAACTCGATGCCGCGGTCCGGATCGAACCGGTCGATGGCCTTGATCAGGCCGATCGTGCCGACCTGGACGATGTCCTCCATCGGTTCGCTGCGGCCGGCGAAGCGCCGGGCCGCGAACCGCACCAGCGCCATGTTCAGTTCGACCAGCGTGCCGCGGACGTAGGAGTACTCGGCGCTGCCCTCGTCGAGCGCCTGCAGCCGGCGGAAGAGGTCCCGTGACAGCTCCTTGGCGTCGGCGGGCGCGACGCTGCCGGGATTCTCGATCCGCGGCGTCACCGCCGTCCGCCGGTTCGTGAGCTGCCGGGTCGCTGCATCCTGAAGGGCTGCCATGCTCTCGTCCTCCTGCGTGAGGGTCCATCGGCGGTGCCGTGTTCCGCGGTCCGCTGCCCGCAGGCGCATCCTCCATGCGGCGGTCCGCGGAATCCGGCCGATTTCCGCCGGTGTGCGACGCGCGGTGGTCGGGCGCGGTCAACGGGGGCTGGGGACGGGCGCGGTCAACGGGCGGGCTCCGACCCGGCAGCGGTGATCGACCGGGCGTCGTCGACGTGCTACGGACCTGTCACATTCGGGTCAACCCCTGCGGGCCGCCCCCGGCCGTGTACCAGACTGGCCGCATGACGTCGATCAACCCCGCCGCCGGCCCCGTCACGGTCCGAACGGCCACCCGCCTGGCCGCCCTGCTGCTGGCCGTCCCGGTCGTGACGGCCTGTTCGGGGACCATGGTGGACGGCTCCGCCCCGGAGCGTCGTTCCGCCGTGCTGTACACGCCGGACGAGCCGCTGAACGACGCCCAGCTGAAGCTCGCCGCCGGTCTGCTGCAGCGCCGCGCCGAGAGCATCGGCCTGTACCACGTGACGGCGGAGGTGGCGGGCCCGGCGGTCCGGTTGTCCGCCGGGGGCGACGTGACGAAGGAGTTGTCCGGCCTGGGCGCCCGCGGTGCCCTCTCGTTCCGGCCGGTGGTGGCGGTCGCCACGGCGGGTGCACCCGCCCTCGGCACCGTGCCCGATCCGCTGCGGCAGCAGTTCTCCGCCCTCGACTGCGCCGGCGCCACCCCTCCGGCTGGACCGGAACCCGCCGGGGCGATGGTGGCCTGCGGCCGCGAGCCGGCTGCGGCCGGCGGCGGTGCCAGTGCGTTCGTGCTCGGCGCGGCGGTGGTGGACGGGGCCCAGATCGCCAAGGCCAGGGCCTTCGACGGTCCGCTGTCCGACGGCTGGCAGGTGGAGCTGACCCTCACCGCCAGTGGTGCCAAGGCCTTCGGGGAGCTGACCACGGCGGCGGCCGCCGGGACCGAGCCCACGAACCAGGTCGCGGTCGTCCTGGACGGCACGGTCATCTCCCATCCGCTGGTGTCGTCCGCGATCACCACCGGCACCGCGCAGATCACGGGCGGCTTCGACCGTGCGCAGGCCACGGTACTGGCCGCCCAGCTGTCCACCGACCGGCTCCCCACGGCGATGCGGGCGAGCACCCCCTAGCGCTGTGACCACATGGGTACCGGGTTGGCGTCGGTGCCCGTGGGCCGGTTGGACGTCGAGAGGCATCCAGTTCGGGAGGGGCACGGGTGGCGGAACCGGTCAAGGTCCGGAGACCGACCTCCCAGGAGGGGCAGCAGTTACGGAGGATCGTGCGGCGGGGCAGAACCAGCTCGGTGCGCCACCGGCGGGCGATGATGCTGCTGGCCTCGCCACCACTCCGAAGCTGCGCACCCGCACGTGCGCAGGCACGAAATCGGCTGTGCACCTGCCCACCGTCGGCCGCCGGCGTGCGCACCGTGCCGGAAGAACCGGACGCAGACGCCAGCACTGCGCCGCTGGCCGGTGCGTGGCCCGAACGGCGGTCTTGCAGGGCACCGCTCTCGCCCGGCTCGCCGTCGGCCTTCAGCACACCCTCGCCGGCGCAGGCAACCGACAGCGCTGCAAAGCCCGACGCGACCGCGATCGCTCCGGTCCGGTAGAGCCGCAGATGGCGCTGAACAGCGTTGACGTCACCGCGGTAGCCCAGTTGCTGGATCTCGCGGGTGAGTCCATGTCCACGAGGGCTGTCGCACAGGTGCGACCGCGTCGGACGGCGAACTCGTCCACGCCCGGGATGCGGGACGAGTCCCGACGACGGAACGGGCAGCGCGCGGATGAGACGGAGCGGGGTGCCCCGGCAGGTCGTCATGACCGGACGTCCGGAGATCCGGGCCACGAGACGACGTGCCTCCAGCCCAGGCGCACCCGTCGGCCGGCTGCCGGACGGTCCGTAAGACGCCGCCGCCGACCGCACGGCGGGACGAACCTCGTCATCCCCGAGAACCATCTCCTCGGCCTCCACGGCGGTCCCCGGGAAGAGAAGGTCAGCCACACGCGCCGCATCCATCACGCCGAGGTCATGCCCACCGTCCGCTCATGGTCGGCACGGACCCCTCAGTCAGCGACAGAGCCCAGAAGCTGGATCAGAACCCGTTCTCGTGGACAGAGCCACTGCGGTCCTGTCCGACGTCCACGCCCCCGGGGCAGCGCCGCAGGGACGGCCCGACGCACGGGGCGTGCAGGGCAGTAGCCGGGGCAGACGACTGCCGTCCCGGGCCCTGTCGGTCCTGCCCGCGGTGCCTGCCGGCAGTGTGTGCAGGCAGGGGCGCGCACACGGTTGCCGGGGCACGACCGGACCGAACAGGTGGTGCCGAGAAGGGAGAGGGTCCTCCGTGAAGGGGTTCCGAGGGTTCGTGCTGCGCGGCAACGTCGTCGACCTTGCGGTGGGTGTGGTGATCGGTGCGGCCATCAGCGGGGTGGTCACCGCCCTGGTCCGCGCCTTCCTCACACCGCTGGTCGCCCTCGCCACCGGCGTCACGGGTGACTTCAGCCGGCGGTCCCTCACCGCCCATCACGTGCAGTTTCCCTACGGCGCGTTCATCGACGCCGTGATCGGCTTCTCGCTCACCGCTGCCGTGCTGTACTTCCTCGTCGTTCTGCCCGTCAACAGGCTCCACGAGCGGTACGCCCCGCACCACGACGTGCCGGCGCCGAAGCGCGACTGCCCGGAGTGCCTGTCCCCGGTCCCCGCGCAGGCGCGCCGCTGCGCCTCCTGCACCGCAGAACTCGTGCGGACACCGGAGCGGCCGTGAGCGCTCGCGGCCGGTGGCCTGCACGGTGGCGGAAGGCCGCCGCGGCCCGCGCGAAGGCCGTCCGGCATGCAGCGTGCCACCCCGTTCGAAGCCTTCGTCCGCACCGGGAGGCCGTCGCGCAGACCCTCAAGGTGGCGACGGCCTGCGCACTGGCGTGGGAGGCCGCGGTCCTGCTCCTCGGCGAGGACGAGCAACCCGTCCTCGCGCCCCTGGCCGCTCTGCTGACCGTCCAGCTCACGGTCTTCCGCACGGTGGCGCAGGGCCTGCAGCAGATCGGCGGCGTCATCCTCGGCGCGCTGGCCGCCCTGGGCCTGCTGCGCCTGGCCGGAGCGAACTTCGCCACCGTCGGCCTCGCCGTCGGAGCCTGCCTGGCCGTGGGACGGCTGCTGCGGCTCGGCTCCCGGGCGACCGAGGTCCCCGTCACCGTCCTGCTCGTCCTGAGCACCGGCGCCCCCTACGCCCCCGTCCGCATCTGGGACACCGTCCTCGGCGTCACGGCCGGAATCCTCGTCAACCTCCTTGCCGCGCCACCCACCTACGTCGGCCACGCCGGCCACCACTGCGCGAAGGCCGCCCACAGGTTGGCCGACGTCGCCCACCGCGCGGCCGACGGCCTGCGCGAGGGCTGGGACGAGGAGACCTCCGACGGGTGGCTGCGCCGGGTGGAAACGGCGGCCCGCGAACTCGACCGCGCCCGCCGCGCGACCGCGCAGGCGGAGGAGGGGATCCGGCTCAACCCCAGGCGCCTGCGGCGCGGCACCGACCCGGCGGCCTGTCTCGACCCGCTGCACGAGGGGCTCACCTGCCTCGGCCACGTCTGCGACCAGCTCGGCTCGGTCCTGCGCGGACTGGACGACCTCGCCCGCGGTGAACGCCGGCTGCCCCGCGAAGCGGCGGCCCGTGCCGAAGCCTGCGCGAGGATGGAGCCGCTCGGTGACGTCCTGCACGCCGTCGGCGACGCACTGGACGCCTTCGCCCGGATCCAGCGCGACCTCGTCCGCAACCCCGCCCACACGGACGACCTCACACAGGCCCTGGACCGCGGGCAGGACCGCCACACGGCAGCCACCGACGCACTGTGCAGCGCCGACCACGGCCCCGCCGTCCGGTCCCTGCACGGATCGATCACGGACGAGACGCAACAGATCCTCCACGAGCTGGACCCGCGCGACGGACCGCACCCCACCGCCCTGCACCCCCGGCCCCGACGCGTTCCTGCACCACGTCGAGGAGACACGGCCACCGACCCGGCAGCGGCGCAGGCCGACCCCTGACCGGTCCCGGCCCGGCCCAGCCCCGTCCCGGCGGCGACAGGAAGCCCGCAGCCGCCCGGACATCGCCGCGCCGGCCCGTCCCGCGGGAGGGAACAGGCACAGGGGCGGGATCCCCGGCGGCGCGCCACTCGGCGGCCGGGCATCGAGTCAGGGCCCGGCCGGGCCTACCAGGGCAGCAGGGCGTGGATCTCCTTGCCGCCCGGGTGGGAGCGGACGTCGAAGTCGATGGCGAGGGGTTTGATGATGGCGGACCAGCCGAACCCGCCGGTGCCGCCGAGCAGGTCGGGACTGCGGGGCTCGGGCAGGACGGGGCTGGTGTCGCGCACGGTGATGCCGATGCCCCCGTCCTCGGCGTCAAGGGTCAGAACCACGGGACCGGGAGCGTGGCGCACAGCGTTGGTGACGAGTTCGGAGACCACCAGCAGGGCCTTGTCGAACCGGGTCGCATCGGTGGGCGGGGCCTGGTCGGCGATGGCGGTCAGGAACGCGGCGGCGCTCTCCCGCGCGTGCAAGGGGGTGCCGGGCCCGCCGTCGAAGGCGGCGTACCACGGCCCGCTTCTGGAGCTTGCTGCCGTCATCCCCGTGAGCCCTCCACTCGCTCTTCCCTGCGTCTTTCCGGCGGCCCGCCGCCTGTGTCCGCCGGCAACCTTCCCATGTCCACCGGCCTCGGGTCACACACGTCCACAGTGCCGGGCACGAGCATGTCCGCCGGCGTCGAGCACAGGCACGGCGAGGCCGCGTGTCCGCTCGCCCCGGTCCACCGTACGCTCCAATCACCTATCCTGGAGCGGGTCGTGCAGCGCAACCGGCAGAGGGAGTTCGACATGACTCACGGCAACGGTGCCCGCTTCACCACCACCGCCCGCCCCGGAACCGACGGCCCGGTCCTCGCGGCCGCGGGAGACCTCGACCTCGCTTCCGCGCCCCTGCTGTCCCGGGCCATCGAACAGGCCCTGGACGAGCGCCCTTCACCGTCCGTGCTGACCGTCGACCTCGCCGGCGTCGCCTTCTGCGACTCCGCGGGCCTCAACGCCCTGCTCACCACCCGGACCCGCGCCCGCAACCAGAGCACCGAAATGCGCCTGGCGGCCCCGTGCGAGCAGGTCCTCATGCTGCTGGAGATGACCGGCGCCGACGCCCTGTTCCCCCTCGAACCCGCCGGGCCCGCCAACAGCCCGAGCTGACCGGTCCGTTCCGGGTCCGGTGCCGGCCCTGGTGGTCGCGGCCGACCGGCCGGGCGGTCGTGGACGAGGGCGCATGGATGCGTCCGGCCGGGGGAGACGGCGTGTCGGATTCCGGCAGTGAGGAGGCAGTTGTGAGCGGCATGTGGGACTACCGGAACGCGGTCGGTTACACCCCGGGCACGGACCTGACCGGCTACCGGGTCGAGGCCGAGGACGGTCACATCGGCAGGATCGACAAGCACACGGAGGACGTCGACTCCTCCCACATCGTGGTCGACACCGGCCCGTGGATCTTCGGCAAGCACGTCCTGCT
>NZ_JBFBJY010000127.1:0-14279 GCF_040702125.1 Kitasatospora sp. NPDC085895
GCCGGCCCACAGCGTGCGGCCCTGCTCGTCGGCGACGACGGTGGGCCCTGGACCTCGGTCGCGTCCAGCCGCAGCACCACACCCTCGGCCTGCGCGTAGGCGAACACATCCGCCAGGGTCCGCAGCTGGATGCCGGGCCGGTCCGGCACCGCGAAGCCGCGCTGGGCGAGCAGGCCGCGGATCTCGGCGACCGCCCGGGTGATCGTGGAGCGGTCCACGCCGAACAACAGCCCCAGGACCGCGTGCGGCAGGTCGTGCCGAAGGTGGATCAGCGTGGCGACCACCCGGTCGGTGAACACCAGCCGGTGCTTGGCACCCGCACCAGCGGCCCGGCGCCGTGCGCCACCGCGGGCCGTGTGCCGCCTGCCCTCGACCACCGCCTGCCACGGCGCGGCGAGCTCGACCACCAGATCGGCCAGGTGTCGACGCGAAACGCCGGTCAGCACCCGATGACCGAGAACAGCACGGTTCACCACGATCGTCACAGTGACAGATCATGCCGCTCCCGGCCTGGCCGAGGCATCCCCGCCGCCATTACGAGCGGGACCTGCCTGCCAGTGGTACAGGGTCGGTCCCGGCCGACCGGCTCTGATCTGGGCCACGCCCGCGTCTCACGTTCCCCTGCAATCTCGGTGCCCGGGACCATGGGCAACTGGGGACGGCAGTAATCCGGGCGCCGCGCTTGGCCGGGAACCGGCCTTTTGCCCACCGCTTGGAAACGGCCAGGCCCACCGGCGAGCACGTGGTGGCGGTCGAGCGCGCGGAGCGGGCTCGACCGGCTGCGCCGGGCCGGCGGCAGACCTGGCCTATTCGGGAGCAGTCGATCGCGGCTCCCCTGTCTGTCTCGAAGGTCGTGTGTGGCGCGCCACGAAGCGCCACCTTCGTCGAAGACAAGTACGAATTGGCGGGAGGGCGCACGGTGTTCGGGGCGGCGTTGGCCGCGTTGGCGGCCGCAGACGGCACAGCGGTGGCGACGGCTGCGGGCACGGACGCCTGGGCGGGCGTGTGCACCGGCGTCGTCTGGTGGTTCAGCCCCGAGGAGGTGGCCTCCCTCGCCGAACCGGCGGACCTGAGAACCCCTATGGACCGCGACCAGCGGACCCGCCGCTCCTGGGAGGGATCCCCGCCGTCCGCCAGACGGGCGATCCTCGCTTGGATCACCTCCGCCCGTCGTCCCGCCACCCGTGATCAGCGCATCGCTCTCACGGCGGCGGAGACGGCGGCCGGGCGGCGCGAACCCGTGGCGCTCGCCCGGAACCGGATCCTGACTGCCGGGCCAGGGCACGTACGGCACGGTCCGTCACACCTCGGTTCAGGCCAGTTGCGCCGCCTGGAGTTCGGCGTAGGCCCTGTTGCGGGCGATCAGCTCGGAGTGGCTGCCGATCTCGGCGATCCGTCCGCCGTTGAATACCACGATGCGGTCGGCCCCCTTGACGATAGACAGCCGGTGCGCGACGACGAGGACGGTGCGGTCGCGCACCAGCCGTCCGAGGGCCTGCTGGACCAGGGTCTCGCTGTGGGAGTCGAGGGCGGAGGTGGCTTCGTGGAGGAGCAGCACGGCGGGGTTCCGGATCAGCGTCCGGGCAATGGCCGGTCGCTGGCGCTGCCCGCCAGCGAGGCGGGCTCCGCGCTCGCCGACGAGGGTGTCGAGTCCGTGCGGCAGCCGGTCGACGCACTCCATGGCGTTGGCGTCTCGCAGGGCACGGTCCAGGTCCGCTTCGGAGGTTCCGGACAGCCCGGAGGTGACGTTGTCGCGGATGCTGCCCTCGAAGGGACCGACTCCTGGGGCACTACGGACAGGAATCTGCGGTAGTTGCGTAGGTCGAACTCTTCCATGTCCCGGCCGCGAGGAGGATCCGGCCCTCGGTGGGGCGAAGGAAGCCGATCCCCAGGTTGAGTACCGTCGACTTGCCCGCGCCGGAACCGCCCACGAGGGCGATGGTCTCGCCGGGGGCGACGTCCAGGGTGAATTGACGGAGTGGCTGACCGGCTGGCTTGAAGGGAACGGCACCTTCCCCGAGGCCCCAATGCGCGACTGTTCCAACTGCTGACGAACAGCCAGGGGCGCAGCACGGAGATCACGGAATCGCGGTCAGAGCCAGATTCAGCGAGCGTCATCAGGCCCGCCGTGCGGCCCCGTCCGGCCGCCGTCGCCCCGTGGCCCGCTCGCCGGGCGGCCCGGCGCAGTCGCCCAAGTGGGCCCGAGCGGCCCTGGAGCGGCGTGGAACCCGAGGACCGGCCCCGTCGTCCACTCCGCTCCACCACCGCCGCCACCAACCGCCCACCACCACAACCACCCACCACCCAAGAAAGAGGGTTGCCGGGGAAGCCGATTCGCCTTGACAGAGGTGACTGACCTGCACAAACGCCAAGATCGGCGCGGAGCCTCGTGGTAGGGAAACGGTAGGGGAGACGACGCAGCACTGGCAACCTTGACGGCGGCGGCAGTTCCTTGACGTCCCGTCAACGAGGTGCCGGGGCGGGTTCGCCGGTGACGGGTGGGAGCTGGCATGATCCGTGCGCGCCCGTTTCGCCATTGTCTGGGCGCGCGGCTCCGCGGGCCGGGTTCGACGAGGTCATCAGACACCCGGCCCAGAGCTACCCTCCACCCGCATCCCCGGCCCGCGGTGCGGCCGGGGTCGGCCTTCGCACGGGAGCCAGCCACCGGCGGCCGGAACCGGAACGACCGGTAGCGCAGAGCGCGTGCGGATCCGGCAACGCGACGGCACCCGCCCGTGATCCGTGCTGATCCTGTGCGGTTCGGGGTCTGTATAGCCGAGCCGCACCAGCAGGAGGTCGTGATCCGGGCAGAACCGGCAGCGGTTCCGCGGTCAACCGAGTCCCAGTGACCGAACACATCATCCGAGCCACCGATTTCCGCCCCTGCCTGCGGATCCGGGTCAGGCCTCGACCCGGCGGGCCAGGGCCCGCTCGAGAGCCGGGGTCAGAATCAGGGCCTCCGCCTTGTCGGCCGGGAGCGGCCGGGAGAACAGGTAACCCTGGCCGAGCGGGCAGCCCATGGAGATCAGCAGCTCTTGCTGGGTCGTGTTCTCCACGCCTTCGGCGATCACCTTGACGCCCAGGGTGTCTGCCAGATGGGTGATTCCCTCCACCAGGGCGTACTGCTGCGGGGAACGCCCGAGCTTGTCGATGAACGACTTGTCGATCTTGAGTATCGAGATCGGGAACTCGCGCAGGTAGCTCAACGAGGAGTAGCCGGTCCCGAAGTCGTCGATCGCGATGCGGATACCGAGGTCGGTCAGATCGCGCATCACTGTCCGGATGCGGTCGTCGTGCCTCATCAGGACGGTCTCCGTCAGTTCGAGGATCAGGCTGGACGGCTCGATGTCGGACAGCTCCAGCGTGTGGTGCACCGCGTCCAGGAAGCCGTCGTCCCGGAACTGCCGCGGTGAGACGTTGACGCTCACGTACGGCGCCCTGCATCGTGCGTCGGGCTGCCATGGCCCCGGCAGCTGCCGCCAGCGGACCTCCTCGGCTGCCGCCTGACCGAGCACCCAGGCACCCAGGGGGACGATCTGGCCGCTCTCCTCCGCCAGGGTGATGAACTGTTCCGGGAGTACCATGCCTCGCGATGAGTGCGGCCAGCGGACCAGCGCCTCGAACCCGGCGATCTTCCCGGTGACGAGTTCCACGATGGGCTGGTACAGGACCACGAACGACGTTTCGACCGGCGAACTGTCGAGGCTCTCTTGAAGTTGGTGCCGCTCGGCCATACCGCTCTGGAGGACGGGCTGGTACCCGCGCCACTGGCGCTTGCCGGCCGTCTTCGCGGCGTACAGGGCCAGGTCGGCATGGGTCAGGAGTTCGACCGAGTCGATGCTGTTCTCGGTGGTGGCGATGCCCACGCTCGCGTAGACGCTCACCGGCCCGACGCTGAGGCGGAACGGTTCCGCGAACACACTGATCACATGGTCGGCGAAGGTCTCGACATCTTCGGGCGTCACCGAGTCCTGCACCAGCAGGGCGAACTCGTCGCCGCCGATGCGGGCCGCGGTGTCGGACGCCCGGACAGTCGACGACAGCCGAAGCGCGACGGCTACCAGTAACTCGTCGCCCACGCTGTGCCCTTGGATGTCGTTCACGACCTTGAAGTCGTCGATGTCGACGAAGAGCACGCCGACCACGGTGCCTTCGCGCTGGCTCTGGGTCAGCGCGTGGGTGACCCGGTCCTGGAACAGCACGCGGTTCGCGAGGCCGGTGAGCGAGTCGTGGAAAGCCTGGTGGGTGAGTTCACGTTCGAGCATGCGCTGCTCGGTGACGTCCCGGAGGGTGAGCACCAGGCCACCGACCGTTGCCTCGGTCCGCAGGTCACTGCATCTGACCTCGACCTCGATGACCGCGTGATCGACGCGCATCATCCGCCAGTGGTCACGTCTGCCCTGGCAGTCGCGGGTCCGCATCTGCGCGAGGGTGTGGACCACCGAGCCGGTGTCCTGCGGAGCGATCAGGTCCGTCAGCAGGACTCCTTCCAATGAGGGATGGCCGAGGATCTGGTCGGCCGAGGGGCTGGCGTACCGGATCCTGTCGTCGTCGTCGAGGATCAAGATGACGTCGGATGCGTTCTGCACCAGGGTCCGGAAGTAGGCCTCGCTCTTGCGCCGGTCGACCTCTTCACTGAGGGCGATCCGTTCGATCGCGAGGGCGGCCTGGGCCGTCAGCGTGACCAGCGAGTCCTGAAGGACAATGAGGTTCCGCTCGTCCCCGCCCACGATCAGTGCCCCGGTGCCCGAGTCCGCGGAGCCGTCCGGCGCGGTCTGGTCCTCCGGGCGGTCCGGCAGGGCAAGCGGGCAGACCACGGCGCTGTGCGCCTCGCCGAGTTCCGCGGCGAGGTCCTGCTGCAGGCCGGCACGGCTCACCGGACGGGCCTCGCCGCTTTGCGTCAGGTCCTGCACGACCCGGGCGGTCTCCGGGGACGACGCGCGGCGCTCCCCGGTGTCGGCGCGGATCAGCCACAGGACGTCGCCGTCCCTGATGGCAAGCAGCGCGCTGTGGCTCGGGTCGTCCCGCAGCAGCGAGGCGACGCCGGTGCGGACCGCGGCGGCCGTGTCCCGGATGTCGGTCGCGGACCCCAGCGAGGCCACGGCGATGCGCAGGACACGCTCCCGGCCCACGGCCTGCCGATGGGTCGCCGCGATGCCCGCCAGCCGGTAGAGCACCAGCACGAAGAGGACGGCCGAGAAGGCGCCCATGACGCCGACGTCGGTGGTGACACCCCGCGCCGCCTGCAGCAGGAGCATGGCCGGCGCGATCAGCGAGGCGAGTGTGAGCAGGCCCAGGCGGCCGCGCGCGGTGTCGGCGCGCCACCGGACGGGTTGGGTCAGCGTCACCATGGAGGGGTGGATGGCAGCGGCGCCCCAGGCTCCGTAGAACACCGCCCAGCCCAGCTCCACCGCCGTCCCGGTGTGCCAGGTCCCGTGCAGTTGGATGAGGGCGTACAGGATGTCGGAGGTGAGCAGACCGACCGTACCCACGGTGAGCAGCACCAGTGACGGGCTCTTGCCGCCGCGGGGGGCGAGCAGGCGCAGCAGCACTGCCAGCACGAGGATGTCCCCGAGCGGGTAGGCGACGGAGATCGCCTTCTGGAGCCAGGTGAGACCGGCGACATGGGTGTAGGGAACGAGCAGGTAGATCCAGACCAGCAGGGCCAGGCCGGCCGTCAGGATCAGCGCGTCGACGAAACTGACCCGATCGCGCCCGGCCGAACGCCAGCGGATGAATCCCAATAGCCCCATCGCGTACAGCCCGTACGTCGCGAGGTAGAAGGCGTCGGCGAGTGACGGGAACGGGTTCTCCTCATGCAGGAACTGGATCAGGACGATCTGGGTCGCTTCGCCCGCCGCGAAGCTGAGGTTCGCGGCGGCGAGCACCAGCCAGGGCAACCGATGGGACGGACGGTTGACGAAGACGCCCACCAGCATGCCGCTGACACCGGCCAGCCCGATTCCGACGAAGATCAGCCGTTGGTCCGGGAACGCATAGTAGAGGGCCGTGAGCAAGGCCACCGATACACCGAAGCCGGTCATCAAGGGGATCCAGCGTCGTTGGGTATTCAAAACCCTGCCACCTCCGACGCATCGTGCGAGGAAGTCCCAACTGGAGAATTTTTCGACACAAATCCGTTCTTAGTATACCCGCTTCACGGAATTCATACGTACACGGATGGTAGCTGCTGCCGCCCATGCGGCCGTCGTGACGCACTGTCATGTCGTCTCCGACCGGGCGCCCGTCCCTTTGGGGCCGGCCCGGCCCGGGAGTCCGCACCGGCCCCGCCGCCGCAACCCTGCGTGATCCGACCTGACCAGTGCTCAGTTCTTCCCGGACGACCGGGCCGAGGCCACGGTGACGGAACCGTGGCCGCCAATCAGTTCGGTTGACCGGCAGTCGGACGGAAGCCCTGGTTTGCGATCTCGGAGTGTTGGCCCTTGGCTGGAGGTATCCGGTCCGGCACCTCCGAGCCGGTGGCCCCCGCAGGCCTGCCTGTTCCGAACACCGGTCTGGTGGTGAGGAGGGCATATGGGCTGGCTTCGCGGCCGGTGGAGCCGCCGCGACGACGCGTGGTGGGCGTTCCTGGTGGCCGGCACCGCGATGATCGTGGCGTTCGCGCTCACGTCCTCCTCCGTCCGGTTCGTCCTACCCGTGATGCTGTCGGCGGCGACGTGCCCTGCGATCGTGGCGGGGGTGCGCATGCACGGGCCGGCCCCGGCCGCCGCCTGGTACGTGCTGGCTGCGGGCACGGTCCCCTACGCTGCCGCGGATACGGTCTGGGGGACATACCAGGTGCGCGGGGAGGAGGTGCCGTTCCCGGGGCCGGTCGACGGCCTGTACCTCGTCGCCTATCTCCTGTTCGCCGCCGGTCTGTTGATGCTCACCGCCCGGCCGGCCAGCCGGGCGGGCTGGGCCGGCTTGCTGGACGCGGGAATCGTCACGCTGGGATTCGCCACGCTGTCCTGGATCTTCATCCTCGGCCCCTACACCCGCAGCCGGCTCCCCCCGCTGTCACTCGCGGTGACGGTGGCCTATCCGGTGACCGACTTGGTCCTGCTGTGCCTGGCTGCCCGTCTGGTGCTGACGGTGGGCCCCCGCGGCCCCTCCTTCCTGTTGCTGGTCGGCTGGCTGGTGACGACCCTCGGTGCCGACGCCCTGTACTACGGGACAGTGGCGACCACTGGGAGCGCGATCGGGGAAAGCATCTCCGAGGAGGGCTGGATGGCCTCCTACGCCTGTCTGGGGGCAGCGGCTCTGCACCCGTCGGTGGCCCGGAGGGCGCCGCCGCAGGAGAGCGGAACGCTGGTCCTCTCCCGTCCCAGGCTGGCCGCCATGTTCGGGCTCGCCCTGGTGGGGCCGGCGATCGTGGTGTGCAACGTCAGGGGGATCAGGGACGACGCCACGCACATCGCCGTCCTGGTGGGCATCATGGCTGCACTCACTGTGCTGCTGATGCTGCGTGTCAGCCTGCTGGCCCGCTACGCCCAGGCCAGAGCGGCCGAGGCGCGTGGGCGGGCTCGGGCCCTGGAGGAGTCGCTGCGTGAGCAGTCGATGCTCCAGCAGCGGCTCAGTCACCAGGCCTTCCATGATCCGTTGACCGGCCTGGCCAACCGGCTACTGTTCGGGGAGAGGCTGGAGACAGTGGTCCAGCGGCATCCGGTCCCGCCGTCCGCCGGGCTGCTCCTGCTGCTGGACCTCGACGGTTTCAAGGACGTCAACGACACCCTCGGCCACCCGACCGGTGACGAGCTTCTGGTCGCCGCCGCTCACCGGCTACTGGGCGGCGTACGCAGCAGCGATCTGGTTGCCCGGTTGGGCGGCGACGAGTTTGCGGTGGTGGTGGAAGAGCTTGGCGAGGACGACCTGAGCGAGTACGTCGAGCGGATCCTCGGACAGTTCAGGGGCCCGTTCGTCGTCGGTGACCATCGCTCGATCGAGGTGACCGCGAGTGTGGGCGCCCGGCTGATCCGGGAGCCGGCCGAGGCGACGGATGTGCTGAGGGACGCCGATGTTGCGCTCTACGTGGCCAAGGCGGAGGGGAAGAACCGCATGGTGCTCTTCGAGCCGCACATGCGGCATACCTCCCAACCCTACGCCTGGATGGCCGATCCCCTGGGGAGCGCGCTCAGCCGTGACGAACTGCTGGTGTACTACCAGCCGGTGGTCGAGCTGACCACGGGCGACGTGGCCGCGGTGGAGGCCCTCCTG
Source organism: Kitasatospora sp. NPDC085895 (assembly GCF_040702125.1). Taxonomy (NCBI): domain Bacteria; kingdom Bacillati; phylum Actinomycetota; class Actinomycetes; order Kitasatosporales; family Streptomycetaceae; genus Kitasatospora; species Kitasatospora sp. NPDC085895. The sequence goes on from NZ_JBFBJY010000127.1 coordinate 8,215, forward strand.
CGTTGGGCGCGGCCCCACGGCGGGCCCGTCCCGCCCGACGAGTTCGTCCCGGTCGCCGAGGAGACGGGCGCGATCGTTCCGATCGGCGCTTGGCTGATGCGGCAGGCGTGCCTTCAGACCCGCCGCTGGCACGAGGCGCTCCCCTCGCATCGGCAGATCTACGTCCTGGTCAACGTCTCGGACCGTCAGCTGCGGGACCCGGGGTTCGCCGGCACGGTGGCCGACGCCCTCCAAGAGAGCGGGCTGGATGCCGGCTCGCTGGTTCTCGGGATCAGCGAGGGCACGTTCAGTGGCGACGGGGAGGCCGCCGCGGCCCAGCTCGCGACAGTCCGCGGACGGGGTGTCCGCATCTCCGTCGGCGGCTTCGGGTCCGGAGCCGTCCTCACCCGTCTGCGCGACGTCCCGGTCGATGTCTTCAAGATCGACGCCCGCGTCGTGCGGAGCACCGGAACAGCCCGGGACGACCTTCTGCTGCGGGCCATCGTCGACCTCGGCCGCGACCTCGGCCTGGACATTATCGCGGAGGGTGTCGACACCCGTGAGCAGGCCGACCGCCTCCGCGCCCTCGGCTGCCTCCAGGCCCAGGGCTTCCGCTTCGGCCGGCCCATGACGGGGCGCATGATGGAGGGGCACCTCCTGACGCGGTCGAAGGGCCTGCCTCGGCCGAGCACCTACTGAGCGCTGGCAGTAGGCGGCGACCCTGTCGAGGATCTTGTCGGCGGTCGTTGGTCCACAGGAACAGGCGTGGGTGGTCATTCCAGTCGGCGAGCCAGCTGCGGATGTCACGTTCGAGGGCCCGACCCAGTGTCCATTCACGGTGGGGATTGACGGGATGGCCTGGGGGTTCGGTGGGTTCCGTTCGTGTCGGAGCGGCCGTCGTACGACGATCTCGTCACGCTGGTTGCGGTACAGGACAGCGTGATCGATGACTTAACCCGGCGAACCTATGCGGTCAGAGCACTAGTCACCATGACCTTCAGCGGCTCCTTGTGCGGGCGCGGGACACAGGCGTGGCTTGGGCATCGACGCGTGCCGGTTGGTGGTGTTGCTGTCCTCGTGCCCCTGGGCGGGCTTGCGTCGTTGCGCCTGGGTGAGCGCCCGGACCGGGGTGCATTTGGGGGTCCTGCTTCTGTGCCCGTTCCGGTGCACCCCCGTGGTGCCCGGCCCGGCAGGGTACCGCCCGCCGGGGCGGCCGGCGGTACACGCCGGCCGCCCCGATCAGCTGCTTGCACACGCCGCAGATCGCTGCCCTGCACTCGCAGGGCGGCGGCCCTTTGTGTGGGCCCCGGATCCCCCGACCGGTACGTACCGGTGGGTGCCAGGGGTTCCTACGCCCGGGCGATCGCGCCGCTGTTGCGGCGGACGCGGGTGGTGGTGCGGTCGTAGAGACGGGTGCCGACGGTGTGCCAGAGGAGGCGGGCGGGGGCGGGCATCTGCGAGAGGAACAGGCGGCGTTCGTGCGCGGTCGCGTCTTCGAGGATCGCGCCGAGGAAGATCAGGAGCTTGGTCTTGGGAACGCTGCGGCGTCCGCGTTCGCCGACCTCGGACCACTCGTGGGGCGTGATGTGCTCGGCCATCAGGGGGAGGAGGTGTTCCTCTTCGTCGTCCATGTGGGCGGCGGCGTGCCGGTCGAGCTCGCGCAGGGCGTCGGCGAGGTGAAGGGCGGTGTCGCGGTCGGCCCGGGTCCGCCAGCGGCGCGACAGGTCGGTGGCCTCGGCGAGCGCGCCGGCGATGGCTTCGTGTTGGGTGGCCATGCGCGCGACGACATCGCTGCCGGGGGCGGCGCGTTTGCGGAGTTTGGGCCACAGCAGGTCGTCCTCGCCCTCATGGTGTTCACCCAGGGCGCCGAGGACCAGGTCCAGGTGGTCGGCCAGCGTCGAGACGCGCTGCCTGTCGCCGGGAGCAGCGGCTTCGATCAGGCCGGCCAGGAGCGGTATCTCGCGGCGGAAGACACGGTGGAGCACGACCATCTCCTGCGGGTCCAGGCGGTCGGTGACAGGGGGCGGGCCAGCGGCGGACATCTGGATCCAGTTCGGTCGGGGAGCGGCGATCGCCCCGGGAACGCGCAGCCTAGTGCCCCTGGCCTCGGCCCGGCGACGGCGCCGCCGGGCCGAGCGGGCAGCATGCTCACGACGACGTGCTCCTCTTCGGTGTTCGGCTGACGTGCCCGCGGACCCGGCCTGCGCGGAACGGCTCTCCAGGCCGCTCCCGAGGCGCGGCTCTGCGCCGACCGGGGGCGTCCTTCCCGAGGCGAACGCGGCCGAGGCGCTGGCTGCGATGCGACAGGCGTCGGCCCGCTCGGCGTGCTCCCGCAGTTGCGGTAGACGTCGCGGCGGTTGTTCGCGGCCAGGACCCAGACGATCAGGCGGCCGTCGTCGACGGGCTGCGGTCCTTCAACTGCGCGAGCGAATCGACGTACTTGAGCATCAGGCGGGCGAACTCGAGGCGGTCGTGCTCGGCCCAGTCGGCGGTGATGTACTCGAAGGCCTCGCGCTGGTGGCGTCGGAAGCGTGCCATGAGGTCGGCGCCCTCGGGGCTGAGCAGGAGGACGGTGCGGCGGCCGTCCTGCTGGGAGGCGGCACGGATCAGGTAGCCGGCCTTGATGTTGTCGGTGACCATCCGGCTGGCGACCGAGGGGTCGACGCCGAGGAGTTCGGCCACCGCCCCGACGGTGATCTCTTTGTCGGAGTCCCGGGTGTGCTCCAGGACGATGTTCAGGACCAGGGTGCGGCTCAGGTCCTTGGCCGAGATGGGGTTCTCGACCTCCAGCAGCGAGGTGCGGCGCAGCTTGGAGAACGCGGGCCCCACGGCGTTCAGCAGTTCCTCGGCCGTCTGCGGCTCGTTCGTCGTCATGCCCCCATCGTAGGGTCCATGAGCCCTGAAAGGCATGTGTTGACGTGACATTAGATGCATGCCAGCATGCATGTGTCCAAAGGCATGCTATGAATTTTGGAGAGCTTCCATGACCGTCCTCGTCACGGGCGCCCGAGGCAAGATCGGCCAGGCCGTCATCAACCGCCTGCACACCGCCGGCCTGCCCGTCCGCGCCGCCAGCGCCAAGCCCGCCGAACTCGCCGTCCCCAGCAGTGTCGACATCGCCGAAGTCGACCTCAGCCGCCCTGGGGCCTCCCGGGACGCGCTCGACGGCGTGCGTCAGGTCTTCCTCTATCCCCAGCCCGAGGGCATCGACGCCTTCATCGAGACCGCACAGACCGCCGGTGTCGAGCACCTTGTCCTGCTGTCCTCCTCCTCGGTCCTGGCCGCCGACGCCGAGACTGACCCACTTGCCGCACACAGCCTCCACGTCGAGCGTGCCCTCACCGCCGCCAAGCTGCCCTGTACCTTCCTGCGCCCGGACGCCTTCGCCAGCAACGCCCTCGGCTGGTCCCACTCCATCAGCCGCGGCCTGCCGATCCAGCTCGCCCACCCCGACGCGCACATCGCGCCCATCCACCCCGAGGACATCGCCGACATCGCCGTCGAAGCCCTGATCGGCACCACCCTCAAGGGGCGGGCCATCACCCTCACCGGCGGCCAGTCCCTCACCTTCCGCGAGCAGATCGCCGTCCTGGCCGACGTCCTCGACCGCGACATCCGCGTGGAGACGATCACTCACGAGCAGGCAGAGCAGCAGATGGGCCGTTTCATGCCCACCCCGATGGCCGGCTCCCTGCTCGCTCTCTGGGCTGCCGCGTCCACCGGCCCCGCCGCCATCGCCGACACCACCCGGACCCTGCTCGACAGGCCCGAGCGCACCTTCCGGCAATGGGCGACCGAGAACGCCGCGGCCTTCGCCGCGCGCTGACTGCCGCCGCTTCCAACCCCGCACCGTCCGCCGCACCACTGAAGGAGCGTCTCCATGAAGCCCATCGGCTACTGGCTCAACCGCACCGACAAGGCCCTCACCCAGTACATGAACGGCATGCTCAACGAGTTCGGCCTCACCCGGACCGCCTGGCAGGTCCTCAGCGTCATCCGCGACACCCCCGACGCCGCCGACGCCGACATCCGCACAGCCCTCGCACCCAACGCCGACCGCCACACCCTGACCACCGCCATCGACGCCGTCCTCGCCGACGACTGGGCCACCCGCCCCGCACCTGGCCGACTCGTCCTCACCGCGACCGGTCGCCGGCGCCTGCTCACCGTCGAGGACCGGGTCAACGCCTTCCGTCAGCTGTCCACGCTCGGCATCACCACGGAGGACTACCACACCGCCGTCAGCGTCCTCGAACGCATGACGCACAACCTCGAAGCCTGAGGGAGTAAGGAAGCAATCGCTTCCCTTGTGGACGACCGTCCGAAGCGACCGGGACAGACGCCAACGCCCTCCTGCGCCGGTCAGGCCCCGACCGCCGTGACCGGACCATGCGCGCCCCCACTGCCCTCGCCCGGTGACCCTAGGGTCGGGCGGGGAACCGATTGAGCCGGATTCACCTCCATAGGCACTCGGTCCGGCTGCTTCCTCTTCGGTGGCACCGGGGGTGAGGTCTCGGTAGGCCGCACGGGCTGCGGCCAGGAGCCGTTCCGGATCGGCGATCACCACGTCCTGGCGCGTCCGCACGCTGACCACCATGCCCGCGCTCGGAACCATCGGCTCATCCATCGCGCCAACCTATCCGGTTCGCCCACTGCCCCACCGCCTACCACCCCACCGGCCCGGGCCGATCCCGCAAAACCCCACCGGCCCGGCCCGCCCTCCGCCTCCGGCCGGGCGCACGATCGCCCGACCCGTCCCCCACCACCCCACAGCGGCGGCATCCGGCATCTGCTATCCGCCCCCCGGCCGTCCGAACGGCCACGGGCCACACAGCCGACACCCGGGCGGCCAGCCCTGGCCGCCCCGCCGCCAGCCCCGGGCCCTGCCCCCGGCCGTACCGGGTCCCGGTCGGTCGCCCGGTCGATCGGCGACTCCCGCCGCGTGGACAGGCTGCGCAGCGGCAACCGGCCCTGCCGAGCGGGGGAGTGGACACAGCGGGGATCGTGGCTCCGGCTCGGGCACCGGCACCGGACCGCCGGCCGCCCCACCAGATGGCCCTACTGAGGCAACAACCCGGCGGCGCAATCCAGCCCCCGGCACGCGGCCACGGGTCCCTTCCGAATGATCGCCGGGCTCAGCCGCCTGCCGCTGCAGGGCCTTGCCGCCCGCCTGAACCCGAGGACCGAACACAGCCGGGAGGACCCCGACGAGATCGACGCCGCCATCTCAACGCCCCATCAGCCACACCGTGCTCTCAGCCGCATGACGCACGACCAGACGCAGATCCGGGCGTGTCTCCACCGCTCCCACAAGGACTCCCGACCACCCGCCCGCCGTCCTCCCCGAAGCCCCCGGACCGGGCCAGGACGCCACCACCTCCACCGGCCGCCCCGACACCGACCAACCCACCTGACACACCCGCCCGCACGCCGGCAGCCGCCGCGAAAATGGATCGTCCCTCGACCTCGGTTCAGTAGCCCGGGGCCCGAAAATCCCCGCCCCGGCTGTGACGGTTCGCCTCCGCACCCTCCCACCTGACGGGTATGCAGCGATTCGCACCGGCGCCGGACCGCGGGCGCCACCAACCTCCCCGGACCGCGGGTGCACCACCCACCGGCCCAGGCCGACTGCGACCGACCGGCCGACCACGGACTCGGATCTCCGCACGGCCCGACCGGTAGGCCATACTCGACCGGTGAAACATGGTGGATTCTCCGAGTCGCTCCTGCGGTGCGCCGTCTGGGGCGGGGCCCTGCTCGCGTCCCCGTTGCTGCTCGTGGCCGGCGGTCCGGCCCACGGCCGGTTCATGCGCCACCTGTGCAGGGACAACGGGCCGGGCCTGTTCGACAAGCAGCGGGGCTGGGTGCATCCCGGGTACTGGGTGGTGATGAATCCCCTGGTCCTCGCCCCGGCCTGGCCGACCCGGCGGGGCGGCCTTCTCCCGGCCAAGGCCGTAACCACTTGATCGGCGCGGCATCGCAATAGTGCCCCCCCGCCCCGCCGCGTCCTGCCGCGGGCCGGGATCACGGTGCGGTGAACGCCGGCATGTTCTTCCTCCTCGCCCCGGACGACTCCTGCGCCCAGG
>NZ_JBFBJY010000128.1:0-14077 GCF_040702125.1 Kitasatospora sp. NPDC085895
GCCTGGTTTCGCGGGTGGCGTCTGGTCGCCGTCGACGGCACCACCTTCGACCTTCCCGACACGGCGGCGAACGCGGAGTTCTTCGGCCGGCCGGGAACTTGCCGTGGACAGCGACTTCTGGACCGACACCGTGTGGATCACCGACTCCACACCGATGCCGTGCGGCATGTCGCGCCCGACTGTCCAGCGGTCGAGCCTGGCGGGCTGGGCCGGCTATGGCTACTGCGCCTCCCACTCCCGCTTCTTCTGGGGCCCGCGGCTGTACCTGGTCTGCACGCCGACCGGCATGCCGATCATGTGGGCGCTGGCCAACCCGAAGATCGGCGAACGGGAAGTCCTGGCCGCGATGCTCGAGGTCGACGCCGAGCTGGTCGCCCGACGGAAGGGCATCCTGCTCATCTCGGACAAGGGCTTCGCCTCGAAGCCGTTCGAGAACAATTTGGCCGAGCTCGGCATCGAGCTGCTGCGGCCCTCGCGCAAGCGCGAGAAGAAGCGCTACGGCGAGCCGATGCTCAAGAAGGTCCGCCAGCTGATCGAGTCGGTCAACGACACCCTCAAAGGCCAGCTCAACCTGGAACAGCACGGCGGACGGACCTTCGAGGGCGTCGCGGTCCGGGTCGCCCAGCGCGTCCTCACGCTGGCCGCCGGCATCTGGCACAACAACAAGATCGGCGCATCGGTCACCCGTTCGCTGATCGCCTTTGACCACTGATCACATTGGACTCATTCGTCTAGAAGCGGTCAGGTCGGGGTGGAGAAAGGGGGCGAGGTAGGGGCAGTGGGCGGTGGTGGCGGCGCCCATCAGCAGCCACCACCAGCGTTTCCCGGAGCACCGGAGGTGCAGCGACCGTAGAGGTGCCGCTTGGCGGAGGCCTCGGCCAAGGCCTGCGGGGCGAGCCCGGCGCTGTGGCTGGTGAGCTTGTAGAAGCGGCAGCGTGGTCGGTGCTCGGCCTCTGCACTCGCGTGGTCCTCCCAGTAGCGCTCGACCCAGCTGGCGTTCAGCAGGCGCTCCAGAAGGGGGAACAAGGTACAGGGTGACCCCCGCGATGTGGACACACCTGATAATGGATCTTGGTGACCCTGGAAGGTGAAGATCGACGTGGGACGGCCCTCGAAGTCCAACGTGGAGTTCAGGTCCGACGCGGTGGCGTTATGGCGGGCGTCGGAGGGCAGGCGAACGTTCAAGGACGGCGCGGCCGATCTGCACGTCACCCCGGAGACGCTGCGCACGTGGGTGCGCGACGCAGACGGAAGCCCGGGCGGCGCGGGCAGGTCCGGGCCGCAGAGCCTGGAGGCGGAGAATGCCCGGCTGCGGACGGGGAACGCTCGCCTGGTCAGGCGGAGAAGAAGTGGCAGCTGGAGCGCGAGATCCTGCGCCGGGCGGCCCAGTATTTTGCCCGCGAGATGAAGTGAAACCCCGCCGCTGGGACTTCGTCTCCGCCAACGCCGATGACTTCGGCGTCCAGCGGTTGTGCCGGTGCGCTGGCGAACCCGAACTACGCGCTGTCGCTCAGCACCAGGCCGCCGCGTTCGGCGGCCCGGCGCACCCGCCGCCGGACTCTCGGCTGCCACACCGCGCGGGCCGCATCCGCGGTCGCCTGTCCCGCGGCAGGCTTCGGAGCCGCGGTGCCCTTGAGCGACCGCTGGACAGTGCGTGGGCTGACGCCGAACTGTCCGGTGACGACGGCAGCGGTCGCCGCCCCCTGCGACGCACCGTCTGACGAGGCGTGGGATCATCAAGGCTGCTCCCCGGCTGCACGCCATTGCCCGCCGGGGAGCTTCCTTGTCCGACGGGGACGTCGCCGGGCTGCCGCCCGTCCGGCCGGGTTCCGGAGCGGACTCAGGCAAGGTTGTGGTCGAGTGCCACCCGCAACAGCGCCACCGCGTCGAGCGCGTCCCGGGACAGCCAGGGCTCATCGTCCGCGGCATCGATGGCCAGGCGGCCGTCGACGAACGCCCCCGGTACTCGCCGCAGGTCGCCACCCAGCCGACGGCCGGCCTGCCGTCGGGCCGGCGGACGGCGAACACGGACGGGTCGGCCTCCCATTGTCGACGAGCAACGGCCCGTCTGCGGCTCCACGTCCCGGTCGGGGCGCCCAGGCCCCTGCCGAGCGGCGACAGCGATGTGTGCTCCACGTCCAGCGCCAGGGGCAGCGGCGCCCCGCCTGAACCACCGCCGCCTCGCCCGCGGCTGCCAAGCCCTCCCCGAACGTTCCGAAGCCATGGTCCATGTTGCAATGACCAGCCCCATGACCCGCAGCCTCACCGGAGACGCCACCCCGACCTGGCGCGGAACCTGATCTTCCAAGTCGGGGACGAAACGCCCAGTGAGGCGCGGGTCCTCCCGGCTCTTCGGGCTTCCGGGCCGTCACGGCCCGGAAGCCCGAGGGGCTGGCCGCCGGCGGGTCACTCGCAGTTGGTCCCGCCCGGCCCGCCGAAGAAGAAGTACTCATTCCACGGCGGCGCCGCGTGGCCGACCGCGGTGGTGAAGCACTTCGGCGACGGCTGCGATGCGGTCAGCGACGCCGACTGGGCGCCTCCGTTCACGCCGAAGTAGTAGACGTCGCGCTGGTAGGCCGCGAACTGCCAGCCGCTGCTGGCGAACGCGCCGCTCCCCATCGGCGGCCACGCCGTGATGTCCACGACCTCACCGCCGTAGTCGATATCCGCGGCGTTCCTGGAGAGCTGGCCGCCGCCGAACAGCGAACCCCGGTAGTAACCCACCGCATTGCTCGCGGTGGTGCCGCCGAGATAGAGCCACCAATTCCCACCGGAGAAGTACCAGGTCACCTCGACCTCGTACTGCGCGCCGCCCCAGACGCTCGACGGGCTCAGCGTCCCGCCGATCGCCCAGGCGGAATTCGTCTGGGTGAACGCCGAACAGTCGAGGTTGTAACACCCGGTGTTCTGGTAGCCGTCTGCGGTCCAGTAGATGAACAGGACCGGCTGGGTGGTGCCGTATTTGCCCGGATAGATCTGGGAACCGCATTCGACGGTCTGGACCGGCGAACCGCCGGCGTACCACTGCTGCGAGAGCGAGAACACCTGCGACCCGATGTTGGGGTCCCATATGTTGACGAAGCTGTGGCCGCCCAGATTGTCGACGACCTGGTATGCGTGCGCGTACTTGTGGACATGCGCCTCAATTTCGGCAGGGCTCAGTCGGGGGTGGCGCCCCATTCCCTCGGGGGTTTTGTGAAAGAAGTCCCTGAGGGTGCGTCCGCGGGCCAGTTCCTCCAAGGTGACCCGGCGCATGGGGATCGTGCCGGGCGGGCACGACATCGGGTTCCCGAACTTGTCCAGCCGGTCCGAGCGCAGTTGCGGCTGCACCGGCGAGGCCGGTGCCTCACCGCGCGGGCCGGGCTGGGGCGGCGCGTCGGGCGGGACGGCCGGGCCCTCGCCGCCCCTGAGCGAGGGCTGGTCCTCGATGGGGACGCAGTCGAAGATCTGCCCGTTGTCGTCGACGAAGCTGTGCTGGACGTCGACACCTGAATAGAGACCGAGAATGTGCTGCCGCATCGCGGCGAATTCGTCCGCCCCGGCTGTCGCCGAACGCGATCTGCGGGTGAATTCATCGTGCCGGGCCGAGGCGACGTCGTCAATGAACTGGGCGAAGCTCGGGAAATTCGTGCCGTCCTGGGGTGCCATGACCGAATGCTCCTTCGCGGCCGTGCGCAGGTGCCGGTCACGGCGCGTGGCGCACGGACGCCACTGGACTCGGTGGGTTTTCGTGACGGCCGGTAGCGGCCGTCACTATCGGTGAAACCTCGTTCTTGAAGTTTCCATAATGGTGATCCCGAACAGTCGCCGGATCACATGTGGAGGTGCCTCGCGGGACATCCTGATTCCCGTTGGCCTCACCCTCGGCAATACCATAACTCCGGCCCGTGCCGATTTCCTGTCGGGCCTTCGAATCGTAGAACGTGCAACCGTTTCCCGGGAGGTGGGATCCGGCGCCGGAGCCGATTCGACTGTCGTTCCGTGGGCAGGGCTTCGGCAAAGTCGCGTGATGTCTGGTTGGTGATCACGTGAGCCCGAGGAGGGCGAGTGGTCGCTGCGGGTCGCGGGCATTGCGCCGGAGGGCGGTGGCGATGCCGCGGACGCCTGCGAGACGGAGGGCGCCGATGGTGAGGTTGCGCCAGGTGGCCATCGCTCGAGGTGCGTTGCCGGTGCGGAGCTGGGAGACGTCCTCGTTGAGGGTCACGTCCCGGATGTGGTGCAGTGCCTCGATGGACCAGTGGCCGCGGATCAGGGCCGCGAGCTGTGCGGGAGCGGCCCGGCCGGCGGGCAAGCTGGTGACCGCGTAGATCGTCTTGATGGTGATCTTCCCGGTCCTGCGGTTCACTCGGCGGCGCTTGAGCTGGATGGCCTGGCGGGCGTGCGGGAAGAGTAGGTTGTTCACGGTGGCCGCCTTGATGCGGCGGATCTCGCCCCGCCCGTGTCCGGTCTCCCTGATGCGTCCCTGCATGGGGATTGCTTGCCAGGGAAGGGACGTGAGCTGCTTGCGGAGCTTCTTCAGGTTGCCCTTGACGATCACGATGTAGTGGGCGGACCGGCTCATGACCAGGTAGTCGGCGTGCTCGCGCTGGCTGGACTTCTTGCCGGAGGCCCGGGTGACGGGGGAGGCGCCGGCGTATGCCTTGAGGCCGCGGGCGTCGGCGAAGCGTTCGCGGTCGTCGCCGATCTCGGCGAGGGCCCGGGCGCCGAGTTGGGTTCCGAGGCCGGGGAAGCTGCAGATGATCTCCGCGTCCGGGTGCTGCGGGAACACCTCCTCGACGGCCTGGGCGAGGTCGTCGGCGGCGGTGCAGGCGGCCGTGAGCTGGCCAAGGATGGCGAGCATCTGCCGACCGAGGGCGTCCTCGACCAGCGGGGGCTGGTGGGCCCAGTCGGCGCGGAAGACTTCTCGCAGCCGGTCGGCCTCGGTGTCGATGCCGCGCTTGCGGCCGGCCCGCTTGAGGGCGGAGGCGAGCTGCGTGCGGGTCAGCTGCGCGGCCTTCGCCGGGGTCGGGACGGTCTTGAGGATCTCGCGGGCCTCGGGGCGGCACAGGCCGTTCTTCCACGGCTCGAAGGCGGCCAGGGCGGCCGGGTAGTACTCGCGCAGCAGGGAGCGGAGCTGGTTGGCCATCTGCTGCCGGTTCCAGGTGGCGTCCTGCTGGGCGCGGGCGAGGACGGCGACGGCGCGGGCCAGGTCGCTGTCGTCGGGCAGCGGCCGGTGGGCGTGCATGTCGGTGCGCAGGATGTTGGCCAGGACCAGGGCATCGCCGGGGTCGGACTTCTTGCGGGAGACGGCGTGGCGGTCGCGGTAGCGGGCGGCGGCCATCGGGTTGATCGCGAAGGCCTTCCGCTTGCCGGTCCGCAGGACGGCGACCAGCAGGCCGCGGGAGGTCTCGATGGCGATAGGGATTGGGGTGTCCTCGGTGTCGCCGTACTCTGCGAGCAGGTCCAGCAGCAGCTTGTAGCCGGCCGCGTCGTCGGTGATGTGCCGCTTGGCCAGCAGCTGGCCGGTGTCGTCGACCAGGGCGACGTCATGCGTCCGCTCAGCCCAGTCGATGCCGCAGTAGATCAAGTTGTTCCCTCCCCAGGGCGCGGTGTTTGCGCTGGTCACGAGCACATGCGGGCCACGCAGCGACCTAATTCCAGGACTCTGCCACCCGGCCGGTCCGCCACCTCACTAGCCGTTCGTGGCACCAGCGCACCCCACGGGCCCCGGTCTATTGCGGGAGCTCGGGCAGCTCGGGAACTTCGAGAGGTCACCGTGCGGCGGGCTCGCACCACCAACACCAACGAGTGATCAAGCGCGTGGTGTTGACGATGGTGGCGGCCGCGAGGACGCCGGACGCCGCCGCTCTTACGTTGGGCGTCGAGGCCGGGCAAGTAGTAGGCATCCGTCCGGCGCCCACGCAGCCGCCACCACTGTGTAGGCCGAGGCCGCGCGCCGATCTATCCGAAGGCCTCGCTGGCCCGGGTGGCGCGAGGCGTCACGACCTCGGCATTCGAACGGATCGACTTCAGCCCCCTGGCTCCACCGATCCGCTATCAACGAATTAGGCAAGTGAGCTGTCCTCTACTTGCCTTACACCTATCGAAGGGCTGGTCATCGAGGTCCACCACGGAGGTGATGACGATCGTGCGCCCCAAGGTTCTTCCGCCACTCTTGGATCGCACCGAGCACCACGCGGTAGCAGCGGCGGTGTCAGCTTGAGGCGGGATGCCGGGGGGTGCCTAGGCGGGTCCGCGGCGGTCCGTAGGGCGTAGACGTAGCGGCCGAAGTCGTCGGGGACGGGGCCGAGGTAGGTGTGGCCGGTGAGGCGGCACCAGGCGGGCAGGTCGAGCGGGGCGGCCGGGTCGGTGGCGACGACGTGGACGACCGTGCCGGCCGGGGCGTGGGCGATACGCCGTCGAAGGTGCAGCAGCAGGGTGACGCAGAGCATGCCGGTGCCGTCCACGACGACCGGCTCGACCTGGGCGGCGGTCATGCGGCGCCGGCCTCGACGGGCAGGGCCGCGAGGCGCCATTCGAGCATGCCGTCGTCCAGCCGCTTGGCGGTGCGGCCGTGGGTGGCCAGGAGGCGGACGGCGTCGTGGGACAGCACGCAGTTGGTGCCCCGGCAGTAGGCCACGATCTCCGCGTCGGCGGGCAGCTCCGCGAGGCGTGCCTCCAGCTCGTCGAGCGGGATGGAGACGGCTCCGGGGATGTGTCCGGCGGCATACTCCTCGCCGGGGCGGACGTCGATGACGGTGGCGGTCCCGGCCTTGACCCGCTCCAGGAGCTGGTCGCGGGTGAGGTGGTCGGTGTCGTCGGGGCCGAGGTAGGCGGTGCGGGCCTGCTCGGTGGCGGCGAGGTGGGTGCGGGCGACCTGCTGCAGCAGCGCGTACAGGGCGGCGACGTCGTCGCCGGCGAGGCGGTAGTGGATGCGCACCCCGTCGCGGCGGGTGGTGACCAGGCCGGCCTGCTTGAGGGTCTGCAGGTGTGCGGAGGCAGTGGTCAGGCCGAGGCCGGCGGCCTTGGCGAGGGCGTCGACGCTGCGCTCGCCCTGGGCGAGCAGGTCGAGCAGTTCCAGGCGCTTGCCGTTGGACAGCGCCTTGCCGGTGGTGGCGAGCGCGTCGAACAGGGCGGCCTTGCGGGTGGGGTCTCCCATGGCATCCTCCATAAATCCATGGAATATTGTATGAGTGTTGGGGTGGGGATGCCACCCGCACCACCGCGATGCTGGAGGACGCCATGGGCTTCGCCGACGAGCACCTGATACCCCTGGTCGACGAGGGACTGGGTAACAGCGCCTACCTGGTCGACCTCGGCGACGGCCGCGCCCTGGCCGTGGACGCCTCCCGGGACCTGCGGGCCCTGCGCGAGGCCGCCGGACGACGGGGCCTGACGGTGGCGTTCGCGGCCGACACCCACCTGCACGCGGACTTCCTCTCCGGCGCGCTGCAGCTCGCCCACGACGACGGCGCCGCCGTGCTGGCCTCCACGGCCGGGCGCCGGGCCTTCGACCATCGCGGCCTGGGCGACGGCGACGAGGTGGACCTCGGCGGGCTGATTCTGCGGGCGCTCGCCACCCCCGGTCACACCGACGAGCACCTGTCCTTCCTGCTGCTCGACGGCTCCCGGGAGCTGGGGGTGTTCACCGGCGGGTCGCTGATCGTGGGCTCCGCCGCCCGCACGGACCTGCTGGGCGCCGACCGCGCGGAGGGGCTGGCCCGTGCCCAGTACCGCTCGCTCCGGCGGCTGACCGCGCTGCCGGATGCGACCGCGGTCTGGCCGACCCACGGTGCCGGCTCGTTCTGCTCGGCCCCGCCCGGATCCGAGCGCACCACCACCATCGGCGCGCAGAAGGCCGCCAACGACCTGTTGGCCGCACCGGACGAGGAAGCCTTCGTGGCCCGCCTGCTCGGCTCGCTCGGCTCCTACCCCGCGTACTTCGACCGTCTGGGCGAGATCAATCGCCGCGGTCCCGCCCTGCTGACCGCCGCACCGGGCCTCGACCTGCTGACCCCGGCGGCGGTGCGTGGCCTGCTGGCCGACGGCGCCCGCCTGGTCGATGCCCGGCCGATCGCCGAGTTCGCTGCCGGGCACGTCCCCGGCGCCGTCTCCAACCCGCTGCGGCCGGCGTTCGCGACCTGGATCGGCTGGACGCTGCCCGCCGACGCCCCGCTGGTCTTCGTCCTCGGTCCCGGCCAGGACGGCGCCGAGCTCGCCTGGCAGGCCGCGAAGATCGGCTACGACCGGCTCGCCGGACAGCTCGCCGGCGGCATGGACGCCTGGCAGGCGTACGGCGGCCCGATCGAGACGATCGAGCTGGTGACCGCCCAGAAGATCGGCACCCGGCCGGTGCTGGACGTCCGCCAGGACGCCGAGTTCACCGCCGGGCACATCCCCGGCGCCGCCCACACCGAGCTCGGCGACCTCGCCACCGACGGGCAGAGCGCTGCCGACGGGGCGGTGGTGATGTGCGGGCACGGCGAACGCGCGATGACCGCCGCCAGCCTCCTCGCCGCCCGCGGCACCCGCAACCTCGCGGTCCTAGTCGGCGGCGCCGACGACTGGACGAAGGCCACCGGCGGGACGCTGGAGGACGGCTCGTGACCACCACCGCCCCCGCACACGGTGGGATCCGGCTGGGCCTGCGCGCCAACCTCGCCCAGTTCTCCCTGCTCGTCGCGGTCAACGCCTTGGTCGGCGGCATGCTCGGCCAGGAGCGTACCGTCCTGCCCCTGCTGGCCGACCGGACCTTCCACCTCTCCGCCTACACCGCCGCTCTCACCTACATCGTGGCGTTCGGCGCGACCAAGGCCGTCACCAACTTCTTCGCTGGCACGCTCTCCGACCGCTACGGCCGCAAGCCCGTCTTGGTGGCGGGCTGGATCGTCGCACTGCCGGTGCCACTGCTGCTGATCTGGACCCCCACCTGGGGCTGGGTGGTCTTCGCGAACGTGCTGCTCGGGATCAACCAGGGCCTGACCTGGTCGACCACCGTCATCATGAAGATCGACCTGGTCGGCCCGGCCCGCCGCGGGCTCGCGATGGGCTTCAACGAGGCGGCCGGCTACCTCGCGCTCGCCGGCACCGCCATGGCCACCGGCGCGATCGCCGCCCATGCCGGGCTGCGGCCCGAGCCGTTCTTCCTCGGCATCGCCTACGCCGCGCTCGGCCTGGGCCTGTCCGTCCTCGCCGTGCGCGAGACCCGCGAACACGCCCGCGCCGAAGCCGCCCTCCATCCCGCCCCGGCCAACCCCGACCACCACGGCGAGCTGACCACCGGCCAGATCGCCCGCACCACCAGCCTCACCGACAAGGCCCTGTCCACCGCGAGCTGGGCCGGGATGGTCAACAACCTCAACGACGCCCTCGCCTGGGGCATCTTCCCGCTGCTGTTCGCCGCCCACGGCCTGTCCATCGGCGAGATCGGCCTGCTCGCCGCCCTCTACCCCGCCGTGTGGGGGCTCGGGCAGATCGCGACCGGCTGGTGGTCCGACCGCATCGGCCGCAAGCACCTCATCACCGCCGGCATGCTCCTCCAGGCCGTGGCGATCGGCCTGGTCGCCTCCGGCACGACGTTCCCGGTTTGGGCCGCGGCGCAGGTTCTGCTCGGCGCCGGGACCGCGCTGGTCTACCCGACCCTGCTCGCCGTCATCGGCGACGTCGCCCACCCCGCCTGGCGGGCCCGCGCGGTGGGCGTCTACCGGCTGTGGCGCGACGGCGGCTTCGCCGTCGGCGCCCTCCTCGCCGGAGCCCTCGCCGACGCCTGGGGCCTCACCAGCGCGATCTGGGCGGTCGCCGCCCTCACCGGCGCTGCGGGCGTCGTGGTGGCGGTACGGATGTACGAGACCCACCCCCGGTCCGGCACTTCGCAGAGGGCCCCTCGTCCCTTACTTGAATGACACACAGCCAAGCGGCTGACCTGCAGTTTCACCGGCTTGCACTAGATAACTGGAGACGCCGGCGACGAGGAGGTCGGCAGCGGGCAGGTCGCGGGCGGAGTGGTAGTCGGCGGCTCCGGGGTCGACCAGGTCCGCGATCCAGTGTTCGGCCTGCGGGTGGTTCGCCTCGTGGACCTCGACCTTGTAGGGGTTGTGGTTGGCGGCCATGATCGTGGTGAATCCGGCCATCTCGATGCCGTGGGTCAGGCCTCCGAATCCGGAGAACAGGTCGACTGCGACGAGGTCGTCGTTGCGGAAGCGGCGGCGCTTGGTGGCGGGCTTGTGAGTAGCGCTGCGACGGGTGGCCGTTGACTTGCCCATGGCGCGGATTCCTCTCTTCGGTCAGTCGGTCGGCGTGGCAGCGGGGGCAGGGAGGGGCTGGTCCTCGGTGGCGATCGGAGGAGGTGTCAGCCGGGTTGACCGCTGGGGGAGTTGGCTCCGGGCATGAAGGGGCTTCCGCTGCGTGGGAATCCCTGAGGGGGCGTGCTGCGCGCGAAGCCGGCCAGCCTACGCGCCAGCCAACTTGCAGTCAAGCTGCATTGAAAATTTTTGTAATGCAATGCCGCTGGGATGTGCGGTCAACTCCGGCTCGGGCCGTAGTCCTTAGTGTCCTGTGCCAGCGAATTGGGGCGGTGTGCCACCCGAGTTGGACTGAACGTAGTTAGTGACAGCGAAGATGGACTGCCGCTGGTCGCAGTGAGGGTCAAGAGCGGGCTCCCGCCACCGTCGGGCGGATCGGCGGTCAGGAGTCGGCGCCACAGGAGGGTGATGTGGCGAGAGAACCCGCTGGCACAGGCGTCCGCGCCGTCGGAGGTCGCCGCCACGTCCGACAGCACGGGCACCTGGACCAGCGGGCCAGCCGGGCTGGACCTGCGGCGCTGGTGGCTGAGTCGCGCGGCCGCCCGCGACGCCGGTGTCATGGCCAGGCGGCTTAGGCCGCCGTGCCGCGTGAGGTGCCACAGTGTGCGGAACAGGTTCCGAAGGATGAGCAGCACCATGACCGCAGATGCTGCCAGCCGGCCCGTACGTGTTCTCTCGGCGCGATGCTACGACCCGCAGCGCTGCTCCCCCGACGACAAGGGCAAGCACTCGGCGTCAGTCCGGGCTTGCCCGTCTATACCTTGTCACCACCAGGCACCGGTGGTTGTGCTGTCGTGGGTGGCACGGTCGGTGTTCGTCCTTGCGTCGTGCCGCGCGCCGGTGAGGTTCACTGTGTAGAGGTCGGTGCCGTGCAGGTCGGCGCCGCTGAGGTTGGCGCCGGCCAGTTCCACGCGGGAGAACCTCGCCGGGCCGAGTTTGGCGTCGGACAGATCGGCGCTGCTCAGGTCAGCATCGTCAAGGAAGACGTAGCTGCTGAAGTCGGCTTCGTTGAGGTAGGCGCCGGTGAGCGTAGCGTTGCCCAGCCACACCAAGTGACCGTGGGCGCGCGTCAGATTCGCTCCGTGGAGGTCCGCTCCGACGAGGGACATCCGGGTCAGGTCCGCGTCGTGGGCATCCACGCCGGCAAGACAGGTGTTCCGGAGGTCGACGCCGGCGAAGTGGCGCGGGTCCTTATAGCTCGGGTCCCGGGATACGTCCCTCCTGGTCAAGACCGTAAAGGCCGCCGCGACGTCGGCCGGGGCCGGCGGACAGACCGCGGAGGGGCCGGTGCGGGGACTGGAACTGCGGACGAACGCCCCGAGGACCTCGACGATCGTCTGCTGGTCGCGGGGGGAGTCGGAGGCGAGGCGCTCAAGCGCGTAGATGCCGCCGAGCCGGACCTGCAGATGCTCGGGGCCGGGCGTGCCGAGCTGATCAATAGCCCTGGTGTACCGGTCGGTGATCTGGCCCTGCTCCGCGACGCTGATCTGATCACGGGTGGCGCGCAGGGACAGCGCGGTGAACACGAGAGCAGCCACAGCAGTGAAGGCGGTGATCAAGGTTGCCAGCTGTGACCACCGGTCGGCTCGGGCCGAGGTTCGAGGTAACGGCCCCTCGGGGGAAGGACCGCCAGTTGCCGAAGCGTCCGCCGACGGAGCCGCCCGGCGCTGGCGGCGTCGGACGGTGATGGCCGCCACCGCACACCCTGCGGCGACCAACAACGGCCACCACCGGCCCAGCCAGTGCACCACTGCCGACCAGGGCGGCAGCGCGTCCACCCGCCCGAGTGCCAGCAGCAGGGCCGCCACGGCAACGACCAGCAGGACGCCACTCGACTGGCCTGCAGTCGGCCGCCACCGCGCCCTCGGCGCGCTCGGTTCAGTAGGCGGTTCCTGGGGACCTTCATCCACAAGCTCCATGGTGCCCGATGTGCCACTGGTTCAAGCTTCTGGAGC
This sequence comes from Kitasatospora sp. NPDC085895, assembly GCF_040702125.1. NCBI lineage: Bacteria > Bacillati > Actinomycetota > Actinomycetes > Kitasatosporales > Streptomycetaceae > Kitasatospora > Kitasatospora sp. NPDC085895. The sequence continues at coordinate 12,236 of NZ_JBFBJY010000128.1, forward strand.
CACCCTGCGTGAGCACCGCCATGCCTGAGCAGCCGTCAGCGGCCGCATCCGAGGACCTACGGCCAGCCCGCTTCCACCGCCGTGACCCGCCGCGAGGCGGTGGCGGCCGGACGGGTGGTCGTACTGACACAGCTCCAGGGCCGGGCCGGGGGGATTGGTCGGTGCAGCGGGTGATCTGGAGGTCCCGGACGCCGTCGGCAGGCGAAGGCGGGCGCTGCGACTGGTGGACCCCCGCTCCGGAGGCCTGGCCTGCGGGATCCAACTTGGCTGTTACAAACGACCACCGGTCCAACTTCGTTGGCATCGGTTCAGGTTCACTGGCACAGGGCACTCAGGCGGTCGGTGTCCGTTGTCATCCGACCCAGTCGTCGTCTCAGCAAAGACAGGCGACTGCGATTCTTTCTCATTCGACGTAGTCGCCGCAGGTCAGGTCCGGGGCCGACCAGCTTCGCTGACAACCGACGGCCGGGTCCCCGGTAGGCCAAGCAGTTCCTTGGCGCTCAGCTATCTGTTCGGTTCCGGACGTCGGCGGTCATCACCTCGACGAGCTCCGCGTATTTGGCTCTGTCCTGTAGTTGCTCGCGTAGGTCCTTCGGCCCCGCGAAGCTCAGCAGCTTGCCCCGGAGCGGTTGGTTCGCGACGAGCAAGGCCTCGGAGAGTTTCGTGCCGACATCGAGGTCGTCAGCACCCACTCGGTGCACCGCCTCAAGCAGGGCCGCGTACTTTTCGCGCCTATGCACCTGCCATGCCGCGGCGCGCTCCAGTTCCTCCACCATGATGGTGGCCCCGCTGGTGTGCTTGGCTTGACGCACGCCGAACCACCCGCCTGCCACCGCGCCGAGCAGGCTCGCCGCTCCGCTGATCAGGGCTACCGAAGCTGTATCGGCCATACGCCACCTCCTGTCTTGGTGAGGTGAGCAAACCCAATGAGATGGTCAGCCCACATCGTGGATGCCCGGCAGCGTGTCGCAGAAGGACACCGGAGGATCCCTTGCGACCGAGGCGGAAGCGTCGGCATGCCTGGGTGCTCTCCTCACCATCACCCGTTGCGGAAGGTGTTGCCACAGCAGCCGATGCGTTCGCACCAACCGCAGTGGCCGGGCCCGAGCGTCAGCCCCCGGCGCCGGCGGCTGGCACTCGACCGCGCGCCGGAATGCAAGGGACAAAGCGATGAGCCCTTTCAGCTGTCACTCGGGCAAGGTGAGGCCATGTCCGCCGTTGACGACCTGAAGGGTGTCTTTACTGCCGTACATGGTCTGACCAGCGGCTTTCCGGGCGGTCGGGTTCCGGGCATGATCACTGGGCGTGGGTCTGCGACTGCTGTACTTGATCTTCTGCCGGCTGCTGGGCTGGCTGACACTCCTGGGACGCTCCTCCGCTGCCGACAGGGCCGAGATCCTCGCCCTGCGCCATGAGGTCGCCGTGCTGCGCCGACGGATCGGGCGGCCGCAGATGTTCTGGGCCGACCGTGCGGTGCTCTGCGCTCTCGCACGCCATCGGCCGTCCGCCCTGCGCCGGCACCGGCTGGTCACCCCGGGCACGCTGCTGGGCTGGCACCGACGGCTGGTGCGTTGGAAGGGGCGCCAGCCCCCGGGCAGGTCCGGCCGGCCACCGCTGCCCGAAGAGATCGTCGCGCTCATTTGGCGCCTCGCCACGCAGAATCCGGCCTGGGGTGCGTCAGGATCCAGGGCGAGCTGCGACGGCTCGGCCACCGGGTCGCCGCTGCCACCATCGGTCGCATCCTGCGTCGCTCCGGCCTGCCACCCGCTCCACCGCGCGCCTCCCGGCAGTCCCGGCGCACCTTCCTCCGCTCCCAGGCCCACACGCTTCTCGCCTGCGACT
>NZ_JBFBJY010000129.1:0-13717 GCF_040702125.1 Kitasatospora sp. NPDC085895
TAGAGGTCTGCGCCGGCGTGCACTTTGGCATCGCCCTGGTGAAAGCGTGGCTCCATGGCCTCAAGTCTCGGCGCGCCGGTCCCGGCCCGCTCCTTCCGGTGCCGGTTCGCTCCGCCGGGCGGGCGGTCACACGCGTAGTGCCGGACGAGGTCCCTGATGGAGCAGTCGCCGCGGTAACGGCCGCGGTCGCCGTGTCGTTGTCGGTGTCCGGTCGTTGAACCCGGTGCGCGTCGCTGAACCGGCGCGCGGCGGCGTCCCGCACCGCCCGGCCCGTACATCCCCCCGAACGGCGCCGGGCGGGGACGGCATCGTCCACGGGGCGGTCGGCCGCACATGTCGGCCGCCCCGCGCCGTCACCCGCCCACACTCGGCCGCCGCTCAGGGGGTGGCCTGCGGCCCTGGCTACAACAGGCAGAGGGGCTTCGCCACCGAGGACCGTGCCCAATCCTCGTCGCCGGTCTACCACGACACGGCGCCCCGGACCTGCCCGGCTACCTTGCCCCCGACGAGGCCGCGCACTGGCAGCCCCCTGGGGTTCTGCCACTGCCCCTGGAACAGGTCTTCCGGCCTCGCGGCGTCGGCCAGCCGCTGGACGGTGCGGCAGGTCATGCCGAGCTGGCGCTGGATCGAGCGTCGGCTGTGGCCGGCGGCCAGCAGCGCGTGGACGGTGGCGTGCTTGGCGCGGGTGCGGTCGGCGAACCGGTGCCCGGTGGGCCATGGCGGCCCGCCGTCCGCCGGTGCCTGAGCCTTCTCCGGGGCCGCCTCAGCGATGGTCGCGCGCAGGCAGGAGCGATGGCGGAGATGCACCGCTCCGCGGCTTCGCCGAGGTTGCGCCAGAGGTGGAAACGGTCGGCGACCTGGACGGCGGAGGGTGCCCCGACGCTGGCGCCTTCTGCGAAGAACGGAGCACGGTCACGGCAGACCACCTCGATCCCCGGGCGTTCGGCCAGCCAGGCCGCGACCGTGGCCGCCTCGCGATCCGGCAACAGGTCCACCGGCCTCCGGGTCTCGACGTCGACCAGGACGGTCCCGTAGACACGCCCCTTGCGCATCGCGTATTCGTCGACGCCGACCACCCGCGGGGTCCGCGGCTGCGGCTCCGGGAGCGCATCGACCAGGCGCAGGACCGTGTTCCGACTGGCCCTCGCCCCGAAGACGCCGGCCAGCCGGGCACCGGCGCGGCCGGCCACCGCGAGACCGACCTCGGCCAGCGCCGACCGCATTCGTTCGGTCCGCTGGCTGTGTCGGCGGGTCAGGCCCGTGACCTGCTCGACGAACGTCCGCCGCTCGCATGAGGCGTACTCGCACGTGAACCGCCGGACCCGCAACCGCAGCACCACCCGCCGCCCTGCCACGGGAAGATCGGCGGGAAACCGCAGGTAAGAGCCGTGCACCCGCCCCGACCAGCCCCCGCAGCCCGGACAGCGAGCCTCGGCCGTCCGGGATCTGACACCGACCCGGATCACGTCGTCGTCCTGCACCGAGACCGCCCTGATCTCCGGAGCCGACAGGAAGAGCAGCTCTTCCAGCCGGAGCAGTACCTCGCGCACAGCCCAGAACCATCAACCCGAACGCCGCCGGCGTTGGCAGTTTCCGGACGATCTCGCCGGGCACATCAGCGAGATCAGCAGCCACAGGGAGTAGACACACCAGAGAAGTTGGACCAGAACCCGAGAACGGGAGTCGTTTGTCGACGGCTTCGGGAGTCATCGCGCGGCCGGTCCCTTGATCAATGTCGATGAGTTTGGGAGCCACCTACGGCCTGGCGGGTGATTTACGGGTGTGAGTAGTTGAGGTACGGGAAGTCCTGATGGGATTGATCTTGGTCGGAACGCCCGGCCGGGTTTCCTCGGCCGGGCGTTCCGGAGGAACGGCTACGACTCCGCGGTCAGAGCTCGCCGCGGCGTGCGAGCTGCTTCACCGCGTTCTCGCGGATGATCTCGTTCTCGGCGTCGCGCAAGCCCTCGAGGGCTTCCCGGGGCTCCGCGCCGGGAATACCGCCAAGCGCCCAGATCGCCTTCACCGCAAGCGCCCGGCACTCGTCGAACTCCAGGTACTCGGGAACCCGGCGAGTCGCCTCGACCAGCGTAGGCACCGTCTTGGGCGAGCGGAGCTTGCCCAGCATGGACACGACGTCCTCGTGCTTCCTGTGCCAGTCGGCAGGGAACAGTTCGATCAACGGATCCAGGAACTTCTCGACCGAGGCGTCGGCGGCTCCATGGACGATCAACGCCATCTCGACGTCGTCGGCGTCCCGGCGCTCCATGGCGTCCCGGAGCAGCCGGAGCGCCAGGGCCGCACCGTCGGACTCGCCGAAGTGGACGAGCACCTCGTCAAGCGTGCGCGTCGGACCCTCACCCGGTGCGATCGCCAGACCCAGGACCAGATCCTGCTCGTCAGGCGTCATCGCCTGATCACCTCCCATACGGTGATGTTGTCGTTGAAGAGCTTGGCGCATCACCGGCAGCTAGGCCGATGTTCAGGTGTGAGGTGGTTGAACGCCCCAGGGCTTGGGCAAACCTTAGCAAGATCATTCTTACCTGGATTTCCTGTACTCGATAAGAACCCGCGCGGATTGGTGAGGCGAGGGCGGGGCGCGGGTCCGGGGCGGGTCTTGTTCCCTGGGGCTGCCGGAGGCTTCGTCAGTGACGTTGCGTAATTGGCTACGCAATCGCGCGGTACGGGTATCAAATTGGAGGGCGGCGTGTCGGCGGGTGCTGATTGCATGCAGGCATGTCTGATGATCTGAACGTTGACGGAGTCGGGGCTGCGCCTGCCGGGCTGGATGGGCGGTTGGCGGATCCGGGGTTCCTGGTGAATGCCAGCCCGGAGGAAGTGCTGGGGCTGCTGGATGCCGCCTCAGGCCCGGCCACGCAGTTGGCGGGGACGATGTACCAGGCGTCGGCTCATCTGCACCGGGACGCCACGGCGGGGGTGCGACGGCAGGTGCTGGCGTTGGACGCGGCCCGGTGCGGCGACCGGGAGTTGTCGGCGCGGATCACCGCCGTACCAGTGGAAGGTGAACCCGCCGCACGGTGGGGGGTGGAGTGGGCCACCGGCAGCACGGTGGACGACCGCTTTCGGCAGGAGGCCCTAACCGAAGACTCCGACCGGGTGCGGGCGGTGGCGACGGCTGCGGTGGACGGCCGCCCGGTCGCTGTCGCAGCCAGCGGCACCAAGACGGTGAGGGTGTGGGACCTGGACGCCGGCCAGAGGGTTGGCGAGCCCACCACCGGCCAGCGCGACAGCGAATCCTCCACCCGCCGCACCGACTGGGTGTGCACGATGGCGACGACGGAGGCGAACGGCCGTTCGATGGCTGTCACCGGCGGCTGGAAGACGGTGCGGGCGTGGGACCTGAACACCGGCGAGCAGGTCGGTGAACCCCTTGTGGGCCACAACGGCGGGGTGTGGGCGGTGGCGACGGCCTTGGTCAACGGCCGGCCGATCGCTGTCACCGGCGGCGCGGACAGGACGGTGAGGGTGTGGAACCTGACCACACGCCAACCGGTAGGCGAACCCCTCACCGGACACACCGGCCCAGTGCAGGCGGCCGCAACGGCGATGGTGAACAACCGGCCGATCGCTGTCACCGGCGGCGTGGACAGGACGGTGCGGGTGTGGGACCTGACCACACGCCAGCCGGTAGGCGAACCCCTCACCGGACACACCGGCGCAATACGGGCGGTGGCAACGGCCGTCGTGGAGGGGCGTCCGGTTGCAGTCACCGGCAGTCAACAGTCGCTGCTGGTGTGGGATTTGATTACTCACCAGCAGATTGGCGAACCTCTCACCCGACACGCTGGCTGGGTGGCGGCGGCGGCGGTAGTGGACGGCCGCCCGGTCGCGGTCACCGGCAGCGGTGATGCCACGGTGCGGGTGTGGGACCTGGCCTCCGGGCAGCAGATGGGCGAGGAATTGGCGTTCCCTGAACGGGTGAACGCGGTGGCGGTGGCGTCTGACGGTCGGCTGGTGGTGGGGTTCGGCCGGGAGCTGGCGGTGCTGACCCGCTGCTGATCAGGACGGCGGCACGGTACGCACCGGGGTGGCCGCCGCCCGGGGACGGCGCCCGGGGTGTATCGGCGGCTGTTCGGGGCGGTGACGGGGCCGGGTGTGGCTGGCGGCGGTGGTTCGTGTCCGGCGGATGAGGCCGCGGACGGTGATGGCGGTGGTTCGGCGATCAGAGGAGGGGCGAGGCGGTGGAACGCGTTCTGCCGGGCAGTTCGGTAGTGGGCGTGCACTGCCGTTGTCGACGTGTGCTCATGGGCGGCGATTCGGGCACTCGTCCGTGTGACCTGCACCGTCGAGGTTTGCGACGGCTTTTGTCGGCAAGGGTTGGGGGACTGTCCCACGATCAGGCGGAGGTCCGAATGTCACTCGTCGTTCTGCTGCTCGGCCCTGTCCTGCTCGCGTTCGTCCTCGCGTTCGGGTCTTCTGGTCCATGCCGTCGATGGGTACCTTCGGTGTCGACGGCACGGCGTCGGCTGACCCGGCGGCACGCTCGTGGCCGCCGGGCGTGTCCGGCGCCTGCGGGTGGCCGCTGCAATTGTCGCGGGTCGCGGTAGCAGCCGCCACTGTGCGCGGACTGTTAGGGCGGCCGCCGGGTCCCCAAGGGGCAGACCGTCTTGTCACCGCCCCGTCCCCGGGTCTTGGGGATCGTACAGGCTCGTCCTCTGCCTCGCCCGGATGCGGGATCCGGCCGAGGCAAGCCGACCGATTTCAACACTGCTCGGGCAGATGCTTCTCGGCGATGATGTCGCGCAGGCAGGCGATGCCCGCCCTGACCTGGCTCGCGCTCAGTTCGCTGGAGCGGACCCGTTGGTCGAACCTCAGCCCGGCCGGCCTCGCCTCGAAGAGCACCAACCGCACCGTGTCGGCTGGTCGTGCGGTCACCGCAAAGACCCACCCGCCACGGCCGATCCATAGGCCGCTGGGACCCGCGGCGGCCAGCCGCGCTACGCGGCCCGGTGCGGTGATCGGGGCCGGGCTCGGTGGCCGGGTGAGCCATCTGCCCGCTTCACCTGAGCGGACGGTTCCCGGTCGCAGCGCCTCGCCTGCCGGGGCCAGGCTGATCTTCATGGATGACACCAGCCAAATCGATGTCCCTGTTGCCATAGCAACCGGCGCTGCCGGTCAGTGCGCCACCGTGCGGGTGGAGCCTGCCATGGTCACTGTGGCCGCCGTGGTGCTCGACCAGTGCGCGTTCCTGCAGGTGGGCGACTCCCGGCCGGAGAGGGCCGATGTCATGGCGGACAGCCTTCGCCTGGCGCTGATCGGCGCGGGCCTCCCTCCCGCGGTCGACTGGTCTCCGTCGGAGGGGGAACCGGCGGACGAGTTGGGCCGCCGGGGCCGGGACCGGCTCGCCGCATGCATCGGCGACGCGGTCACGCCTGGGCGCCCGGTCACAGGCCGGGTGCCGGTGGAGGCCGCCGTGCTGGCCGAAGCCGTCGCGCATCTTCGGCGCTTCAGCCGGCGGTTCGACGGCGAGCCGATCGCCGCCGCGACCCGGCGGCTGTGGGAGCAGCTGTACCTGTGTCTGCCCCTCACCGCGCTCGCTGCCAGGAGCACGTCGGACGGCAGGAGGCCGTGACAGTGCCCGCGCGGGTCTGTGGCAGGGCCGGGACGCAAGGAGCGGACGAGCTCGGTGAGGTGCTGGCCGCGGCGCACGCCCAGCCGTTCTGTACCGGGCGTTATGGGCGGGGCGTTCTCGCGGGGCTGCACTGGGCTCTGGGCCACCCCGTGTCTGCGCCCATCACCGCTACAGTCTCGCCGCCCGGCGTGCCCCGCGGGGATCGGCTCCGTGCGGAGGCGGACGCCGCCCTGAGCGAACTCCTCGGACACGACGGCCGCACGGTGCCGCTGGACTACGCCCGAGGGGTGCACGAAGCACTCGCGTGGTCGTGCGGTCACCGCGAGGACCCGCCCGCCACGGCCGGACCGTAGGCAGCCCGGACCCCCGGCGGCACCAGCTGCGCTAGGCGGCCCGGTGCGGTGTGGCGACGCGGAAGCCGTCGGTCGTCTCGGCAAGCTGGCTCCATGCCGGCTGACTTCCGCTCTCCGCCTGCCGCCCACGGCTGCCGCGTTCGTAGCGCCGGGCCACCCGCGCGTTGCGGCACCGTCTTCGCGCTTCATCGCGGGGCTGCTGTCGCACCGGACACCTCCGGCGTCCCTGGGACGTGTTGCTGCTCGGCGGTGCCGGCCCGGCAGATGCTGGGAGGCGGCAGCCTCCTCGAGTTCACCGTCCATGCCGCCCACTGCACCATGTGGCGTCTGGCCCGGTCCGCCCCCGAGAGCGCCGGAGCCACGCAGCCGCCGAACGACACGGCTATCGGTGAACGCCGGTGATCCGCCTGGTCCTCCGCCGGCCGGAAGGCGTGCGGAGGATCCGATCGGCAAAGATGACAGGCCGCTTCGAAGAGCGAACCAAGGCACCGTGGTGCCGGGCGGCAACGTGACCGGGCGCCAGGTCGGGTAGGTCAGTGCGCTCCCTCGTGACCTGGACCATCGATCGGTCGGCCTGCCGCGTCGTCTACCGCGGCACCGCTCTGCCGCGCCGCTCGGACTGTTCCTGGGGCAGGACGATGAGGTCACCGTCGTCGGACGGGCCCGTCACGGTGGGGCCCAACTGGGCCAGCAGCCCCGCAACCGCAGCCTGCACGACCGCCTTCAGACTCTCGTCGCGCGTTGGGCCGCTGGTGGGCCAGCGCGGCGAACCCGTCTGACATCGCCCACCGCACCACCACCCCGGCCGGCACGTCCCGCACCAAAAGACCCGGGAGGTCGCCCGATACCTCCTCCCCGGCCACGCGGAACCCTGCCTGCACCAGGGCACGCCGGACCTCCACCAACAGATCGGAAGGCGGAGCTGACACGTCTGTCCGCGTGCCCCCGCTTGGAACGGTCATGCCGGTGGAATCCGCGATTCTCAAGGAGGGGTGTCCATGTCGCTGGGGGAGCCGGTGGGGCGCGAGCGTTCAGGGCTGGGGCGGGAGTGCGGTCAGCCAGCGCGGGGCCATGACAGCCAGGACCAGTGCGAGGGTGCAGGCGGTGGCGAGCCAGGCGGCGCCGACGCCGGTCAGGCCGTAGCGGGGCATCAGCACCAGGGTGAGGGTCAGCAGCATGGCGGCGAAGGCGAGCTGGAGACCGGTCAGGAAGGCGAGGGCCTGGCGGACGCGGGCGACGTGGACAGCGACGCCGAACAGCACGTTCGGCACCGCGGAGAGCGCCATCAGGCGTAGCACGGTGGTGCCGTGGGCGGCGTAGTCGGTGCCGAACAGGTCGAGGATCCACGGGGCCGCGGCCACCGCCACCACGGTGGCGGGGGTGATCAGCAGGGCGGTGTGGCGGAGCGTGTGGCGGGCGTGCTCGGCCAGGCGGTGCGGTTCGGCGGCGCCCTCGACGGTCAGGGACTGCCCCATGGCGTAGGCAGCCTGGTAGAGGGTGTCGGTGACCAGGTAGGCGAGGGAGTAGTAGGCGGTCTCATCGGCGCCGAGCCGGCCCAGGACGAACAGGGGCAGGGACTTGGAGACGGCGGTCTGGCCGAGTTGGCCGATGTAGTCGGCGGCGGCGTAGCGGGCCATTCGATGGGGCCGGGCGGCGCTGGGTGCGCTGGCGCCGCTGCCGGGGGCGGGGTGGGCGGTGGGCAGGGCGCGGGCGAAGAGCACCGTGTTCGCCACCGTCACGGCAAGGACCAGGCCCGCCGCCCAGGCCAGCAAAATCCCCGCTTCGACGGCGAGGATGGCGCACAGGGCGAGGGCGACAGCCTTGGCGATGGCGAAGATCAGGTTCTCGCCCAGCACCCAGCCCGGCTGGCGCAGACCCGTCAGCGCGCCGTCCTGGAGCACGAAGACGGTGTAGGCGGAGGTCGCGGCGATGAACAGGATCGCCGACCAGGATTCGCGCAGCTCGGTCAGGCCCGGCGCGAGCTGCGGAGCGAGGAGCACGAAGCCGGTCGCCACCGCGGCGCCGACCGCGGTGGAGATGGTGTAGCAGCGCACCACCAGGCGCCGGCCGCGTTCCCCCGCGGTCGGCAGGAACCGCACCAGCACATCGCCGAGGTTGAGCGAGCCGAGGGTGGCCAGCAGCATCGCCGCCGACAGCAGCGCATAGCTGCGACCGACCGCCTCCGCGCTGAACCAGCGGGCCGCGAGCAGCCAGAACAGCGCGCCCAGGCCGGCCGCCAGCACCGCGCTGGCCGCCAGGATCCGCCCGTTGCGGACCAGCGGCGTTGCGGCCCTCTCGCCGCCGGTCCCGTTCTGGAGGCGCTCCCGCAACTGGGTCAGCGGCACACCGAGCCTGTCTCTCATGCCCGCTGCGTGCCCTTCTTCTATGCGCGGGCCGAACTGCCCCTGCGGCGAGCGGGGCGGCCCTTACCGCCGTCTTTGCTGGGGGCGGCCGACCGCCGCGGCGCGAAACCGGATGAGCCTGCACAGGTCCGCACGGCCTGCGTAGAAACACCGCGGTCCGGCTGCGCAGGGAGCTGCTGGGCCGCGTGCCCAAGGAGGTGAATCCGGCTCAACCGGTTTCCCCCCGACCCTAGGGTCACCAGGGCGAGGGCGGTGGGAGGCGCACGCGGCCCGGCCTGGGGAATCGAGAGCAGGCGCAGCCGGCGAAAATGCCCACCCCTGCTCAAGCCATGGGACGGACTTGCTTGCTCTATCTCCCCCACCCATGGGTGGCAACCGCAGCCGGCCACCAGCCGGGCGCAGCAGAGAGAGCCAGCGCAGTGCCGACCGAGACCATCGATGCGTGTCCACCCGCCCATCCCATCCCCACCACCCACACCACCCACACCACCCACACCACCACCCAATCCATCCCACACCCTGTCCCGCGTCAAGTAACTGGCAGGTTTGTGGGTTCGGGAAAGTTGGGGGTGAGCGGGTCCGCGGCGCCGGTGTGGACGGCGTGGGGCCGGTTCCAGGCGAGTGCCTCGTGCGGTCGGACGGTGTTGTAGTCGCGCCGGTAGTCCTCGGCGTGCCGGACGGGGTCGAGGGGTCGGGGATCTCCTCGAGGAACAGCTTCTCGTATTTGAGCGAGCCGAAGCCGCGTTCGCGTGAACCGTTCTGCGCGGGCGTGCGGACCCGGGTGCGGACGTGCCGTAGCTCCGGTCGGGTGGCGATGGACGCCTCGAACCGGAACGAGTGGAACGGCCCGCCGTTGTCGGTGATGATGGTGACCAGCGGCTGTACGGTCCCGTCCGGGTCGCGCGGGGCGAGCTCGGCCAGCGGCTTTCCGGCAAGCAACTCCGCTTCCTTGAGGACGAGTTCGATCGCGGCGATGGTGTCGTGCTGGTTCGCGGTGGGCGACCCGTGCCGGCCCGGCTCGTACGTCGACCAGTAGTCCCGGCTGCCCGCGAGCCGCCAGGTGCCGCCGCTGGTGGTCTCGAACTCGGAGAGGTCGAGCTGCCAGACCTGGTTCGGGCCGGTGGGCTCGGTCGCGAAGGCGGCCTTGCGGCGGGCGGCGAGCTGGCGCCGTTCTCGCTGGTAGTTCGCCTCCAGTAGCAGGCCCTCGTCCCGCAGCAGCCGCAGCACGGTCGCCTGGGAGAGGCGGTGGCCGTCGTGGCGACACATCGCCCACATCTTGCGGTGGCCCCGGGCGGGGTGGGCCAGCGCGTGCCGGCGGGCGGTCTCCCGGACGCTCTCGCGGGCCGGGCGCGGCCACGGTCCTGTGGCCTGCGCGCCCTGGCGGGCGCGGGCCTGGTGGCGGCGCCAGGTCCGCTCGGGCACGCCGATGAGCCGGCAGAACCTCGCGGTCGGCATGCCCGCCTCGGTGCGGTTCACCTCGAGGTCCTCGAAGGGCCCAGCCGGCCCTCCGCGGACTTCTTCCATACCCGCAGCTCGACGGCGGCCTCACCCAGCGCCTGGGTCAAATCAGCTACCTGGGCTTCGAATTGTTGTTCCCGGGTGCTGGGACCGGACTTGCCCGCGAGGCCGGCCCGGCCGGACTCCAGGAACTGGCGCTTCCAGGTCCCGATCGACTGCTCGGACACCTTCGCCCGCCGCGCGGCCTCGGCAACGGTCATCTCACCGGCCAGGATCGACAGCACGATCCGGACCTTCTCCTCCGGAGGCAGCACCGGTGGCCTCACCATGATCGATCAGACTCCTTCAAGCAGCAGGACCCGCAAGAAACGAGCCCTGCCACAAAGTCTGACGCGGGACAGAGCGCGCAAACAGCCGCACGCCCCAGACCCAACAACCAAAGACAAGAACAAGGGGCACAGAGGGGTTGCCGGGATTCGGGCGGACCTTGATTTCGGCCTTTGACCTGCACAAACGCCCCGGGTCCGGCGTTGGCTGGTGGTCGGGGAGTTGGTGGGGGAGGTGGTCGGGGGAACAGCAGGAGGGGGAAACCACGGCCCCGGTGAGGCCCTCCGAGGTGTTCCAGCGGGCCGGGAACACCGCCGGCGAGGCCTGCGTGGGGCAGCGTACCCACGCCGGGACCGGTAGGAGTGGTTCGACCGGGTTGGTCGGCTGGAGGCGGGAGCTGACATGATCCATGCGCGCCCGGTTCGCCATTGCCTGGGCGCGCTCCGGGGCCGGGTCCGACGAGGTCATCAGACACCCAGCCCCGGAGCCATCCTGCGGCCGTATCCCGCCCTCAGCCAAGGCACGCAACCGTGAATCCCATCCCTTGAGCCCGGCGCGGTACCTGGCCGGTGCGCACTCGGGCACGCACCGGCCGTGACCCACAGCGTCAAGGTTCCCCAGGGACGTGCGGCGCTACCTTGACGGCCCCGCGTCCCACCTTGACGGGCGAGCCCGTCCGCCGGCGCCCATGGCGCCGAAGAGGCTCAATCGCCGGGGAACCGCCCTCAAGGAGGGAATCGCCGGGTTGATCCGTCTGGTCCGTGTCCGCAGCGGACGGATCACCGATCGGGAAAATGCACCGTTCTGGGGTAGCGCCTGTTTTCGAACCCGCGAGGGGCGCTTCCCCGGAAACAGGGATCGGGCGGCCGAGCGGGCGGCCGAGCGGGCGGGACCGCAGGATGGAGTCGTTGGGGCGGATGCCGCGGGTCGGGCCGCCGAGGGACCCGTTCGAGGGGGATGTGATGGAGTCGAATGCTACGGCCGGGGAAGTCTCTCCGGAAGCGGAGGCACGCACCGAGTTGCTGAGGGCGATCAGCGCGGAAACGCGGGCGCTGGGCCGCTACAGCGGGCAGCACCACCGGGCTCTGGTGGAGCTGGCACACGCCTACGCGTTGGTGACCGGCGGCCTCGGGGCACCGGCCACCTCCAGTCCCGAACAACGCCTGTAGGGCTGGTGCGCAGTGATACCCGGCGGCGGTGGCGAGGACGAGCAGCGGCTGCTGGGCGCGGCATTCGCGGGCCTGTCGGCCGGGGTGCTCCTGCTCGATGCGGGCGGGCGGATCGTTGCCGTCAATCCGCGGGCGGCGGAGCTGCTGGGCCGTGCGACGGCGGCGATGCTCGGGGCGGACGCTCACGAACTGCTGCACCGGGATCCTGGCGGTGGCCGCGTGCCGCGCTCACGGTGCGCGTTGCTGGCGGTCGCCGAGCAGGGACGGCCGGCGTGGGGTGAGAGCGACGCCTTCCTGACCGGCGACGGCAGGGCTCTGCCGGTGCGCTGGTCGGCGGCCCCCGTCATCCGTGGGGGGCGGACCGCGGGTCTGGCCGTGGTGTTCGCCGACATCGCCGGGAGCAGTGCGCCCGTCGGGCGGGAGGCCGCCCGGGTGAGCCTTCTGGAGGGCCTGACCGAACGGCTGACCCTGGTCGGTGAGATTACCGAGGTGCTCTCAGGGACGCTGGACGTCGAGGAGGCGGTGGACCGGCTCGGCCCGCTCCTCGTCCCCGACCTGGCGGACTGGGTGGCCGTGGACCTGCGGACCGCCGAGGGGGACGTCCGCCGGGTCGCCGTCCTCGGCCCGGCAGGCCGGGACGCCGCCCTGGAGGCGTGGCGGGGCCCGCTGCCCCCTCCCACAGCCCTCTCGCGCTCGGCACTGGTGCGGGTCCTGCACGGCGCCGAGCCCGTCGTCCTCGGCGCCCCGGAGATGGCCGAGCCGCCCGACGCCCCGCTCGCCGCCGTCCAGACGGGATTCCTGCGCGCCCTGGGCGCGACCTCGGCGGCCGTCGTCCCACTGAGCAGTGCCCGCGAGACCACCGGGGCGATCACCGCGGTGCGCACCGGTGCGGGCCGGTCCTTCACGGACGCCGAGCTCGCCCTGCTCGCCGACATCGGCCACCGGGCCGGCGTGGCCATCGACAACGCCCGCCTGTTCGGCGAACAGCGCGACATCGCCACGGCCATGCAGCACCATCTGCTCACCGAGCTGCCGCGCGGCCCGGACATGCGACTGGCAGCCCGCTACCAACCCGCACCGGCCGGCTCCCGGATCGGTGGCGACTGGTACGACGCCTTCCCGCTCAGCGACGGCGCGACCGCTCTGGTCATCGGCGACGTGATCGGACACGACCTGCAGGCCGCAGCCCGGATGGCCCAGCTGCGCAACATCCTGCGCGCGCTGGCCTGGGACCGGCACGAAGCGCCGGCGGCCGTCGTGGCCCGGCTCGACGACGCGATGGCGAGCCTGACCGACGTCCCCATGGCCACCATGATCCTCGCCTACGTCGAGAAGCCCCCGACAGGGCCGTGGCGACTGCGGTGGACGAGTGCCGGCCATCCGCCACCGCTGCTGCTCCCCGCAGCCTCACCCCCGTGCCGCGGGCAGGCACGCTATCTGGAGGCCGGCCAGGGACTCGTCCTCGGAGCCGGCGGGGACCCCGAGCGTCCCGACGGCACCGAGGACCTGCCGGCCGGCTCGACACTGCTGCTGTTCACCGACGGCCTCGTCGAAGACCCGGGCGCCGATCTCGGAGCCCAGCTGGAACGGCTTCGCCGTCACGCCGCCGCCCTGGCGACCCACCCGCTCGAGGAATTCTGCGACCAGATCCTTCGCCTCCAGCCACCCCGCAACACCGACGACACCGCGCTGCTCGCCTTCCGGGTACCGCCAGGCTGAACAGCTGTCACCCCGAGCCGCCGTCACGCCCTCACCGCACGGCCCACCCGGCCACCACGGCGGGCCCACCCGCGATCCACACACGAACTGCCGAACACGGCACACGCTCGAACAGCCATCGCCGCCACCGGCAGGCCCGTACCCGCGCGAACCGCCCGGCCCTTGTCGGCCCCGGGGGTGGCGGGGCTGGGTGAAGGCGGCGACGGTGTCGTTGACGGCCATCGCGTGCGGGGCGCCGGTGGCCCGGCCGACCGAGCGGGCCCGGCCGCCGGCCTTCCGCCCGGCGGGCAGCGTGGACTTCGCCGCGTCCAGGCCGAGGTCGGTCAGCCCCCAGATCACCGCACCCCGCACCGACCGGCCTGCGCCGCGGCGGGCGCGGCGGCGGGCGCAGCGGCGTGGTGTCCGGTGCGGTCCCGGTGGCGTCGGCCGGGTCGCCGCCGGTGCCGGTGGGCCGGGGCTGGGCTGGGAGGCCGGAGGTGGTACCGCGTTTCTCGGCCAGCTTGTTCAGCGCGAGGTCGCGCAGCGCACCCGCAACCGTGTTCGGCTGCTCGTGGCCGGGCTGGGCCAGCAGCCACACCTGCTTGACGGTGGCCACCTTCAACACGCCCAGCACCTGAAGGACGCTGTGGCGCAGCGGGTCCGTGTGAGGCTGAACCTGTGGAGTGGACACCCTGACAATGGATCTTTGATCCAGGAAGGGATGTCCAGGTGGGACGGAAGTCTCCGTATCCGGAGGAG
>NZ_JBFBJY010000130.1:0-13679 GCF_040702125.1 Kitasatospora sp. NPDC085895
TGGGGGTGGGCATTGGCGTCCGTGGGGCCGCCGTGGGTGGCCCACCGGGTGTGGCCGATGCCGGTGGTGCCCGCCGGCAGCGGGGTCTCGGCAAGTCGCTTTCTCAAGCACATGAGCTTGCCGGCCCGCTTCTCGGTCGCCAGGCCCTCCTCGGTCAGCACGGTGACTCCGGCCGAGTCGTACCCGCGGTACTCCAGGCGTTCCAGCCCTTCGATGACGACGTCCAGGGCGTTCCGGGGCCCCGTGTATCCCACGATTCCGCACATAAAGATCAATACCTACTTCGGATTTGGGGTCCCGCCGCCGGCCGGACGAGCGGTCGGCAGCGGGGTGATGTCCGGTCAGGGACCGAGGACCGAGGTGGGGGAGACGAAGGTGTAGCCGAGCGCCTTGATCCCGTTGACGGTGTCCCGCAGCGCATTGAGCCCGTACGAGGGGTGGTAGAAGAAGCTGGCGAAGCCGTCCCTGACCGTGAGGTTCAGCTTGGCCGAGTTGATCATGTCGGCGGGCAGCCGCGGCGGGTTGTTGTTGGACATGACCGGCTCGTAGTTGCCGAGGTTCTCCGGTAGCACGCTCTCCCCGTACACGTCGCGTACCAGGTAGGGGAAGAACTGGCCGATCAGGTTGCTGTAGTTGATCGGGCCTCCGTTGAGCTGGCCGCCGAAGTACAGCGAGCGCTCGTAGCGGGCCTTGAAGAGCGGTTCGAAGGTCTTGTAGTCGGTCGCCGAGCCCGCGTAGTGCGGGAACTCGAAGATCGTCGGTGGCGTGAGGCCGGCTGCCTTGAACTCGTTGATGGCCGAGTTGACGCGGGACTGCGCCCAGGCGGCGGAGTCCTCCGCGACCGGCCCCTGGTGGATGACCCAGTCGGTGTTCTGGCAGGGCGCCCGGAACTGGTACGGCGGGGTCTGGGTGATGGAGCACTGGGCCCGGTAGAACTCGAAGTCGTCGCCGGTGACGCCGTCGTACGGGTTGGCGATGTTGCTGTACTGGTGCGTGTAGCCGTGCATCAGCATGGTGCCGCCGTTGGCGATCAGCGACTTGATCGCGGCGATCATGAGGGGCGACTGGGAGAGCTTGATGGTTTCCGGCCGGCCGTTGTTGTAGGTGCCCTTGGGGTCGGTGTAGACCGGAATGACGCCGAAGCTGAACGGGATGTTCTGGGACTTCAGGTACTGGCCGATCCGGGTCAGCTGGACCGGGTCCTCGGCGGGGCTGATGTCCTCGAGGCGGACCATGGCCCGGTGGCGGGTGGGGGTCGAGGGGGCGAGCGCGTCGAAGAGCAGGTCGCTGAAGATCATCACCCGGTCGGTCTCGTTCACGTAGGAGAACGGGATGTCGCCGATGTAGGTGAGGTTGCCCGAGCGGATCGCCCAGGGCACGGACGCTCCGGTGCTGTCGGTCGCCGAGGCGAGCACCGTCACCTTGGACGCATCCGTGATGTTGTCGCCCAGCACGCCGCCGCCGTTGAGGTTGCTTCGGGTGAGCGACTGGCCCTTGTAGGAGACCGAGGTGATCGGGTTGAAGTTGAAGTAGGAGTTGGTCGGGTCCCAGCCATAGGCCGCGGAGAACTGGGCGGGGCCCATGGTGTTGGCCAGGTTCCAGATGTTGTCGTACAGCCAGACGACGGGGTGCGTCGTGGTGCTAACGTCGCTGTAGAACGCGGCGGGGATGCCGTCGGGGATGGTGCCGCCGTAGTAGGTCGAGCCGAAGTAGATGGTTGCGGTGTAGTTGTTGACCTGCCCGGCCTGGTAGGAGCTGACCGGCATGGTGGTCACCGTGCCGAAGTGGCCCGCGAGGTTGGCCGTCACCATCGCGTACAGCTCGCCCAGATGCCCGTACGGGCCCGTGGTGTCGTAGAGCACCAGCGTGCTCGTGTCGGTCGCCGCTGCCACGGCGTTAGCGGCCGCCGGCTGCGCCAGCGTGGAGGCTAGCACTGCTGAGGTCGCGCCGGCCGTGGTCGGTGCCGCGGACGGCGGGGACTGCAGCTTCTTGTGGGGGTCCTTCGAGCGCTCCTTGTCGGCCTTCTTCTGGTCGTTGCCGAAGGCCGCGGAGACGTCTCCGCTGAGCGGCTGTTCGAGGGCCGATGACTTGTTGGGGTGATCCGGAGGTGGTTTCGCGGATGCGGTGTACGGCGCTGCCAGGCTGATGCTCAGGCCTAGGGCGAGTGCTGCCGCAGTTCGCGAAGGACGGGCCCACCTTTTTGAAGGCGAAGGCATGGTAGCCCCTCGTGCGAATAGCAGATAAATTCATTGACGCGGAGAAGTGTTCCGCGGTGACCGAAAGCGACGCATCTCGCGCGGCTCGGCTGAACGTCCCCCAGCCTGTCCCCGGCCCTCGCACTGCTCACCCTCGCAAGGCCTCTGCGGCAACAACCACGCAGCGCAGGCGTGTTAATGATGCTGTCATCGAGGTGGTGGCCTGTCAACACCCCCTCGGCAAGAGTCACCAGGAAGTTTCGGCGGGCGACTCTGAGTGAAGGTCGGGAGAAGGTGATTCGTCAACGAATTCTATTATTGAACAGCCCGGCCCCTTGTGGTAATTTGGCCGTGATCAGTCCCATAGGGGCGAGTGATGATCCGAGTCGGGTCCCCCGCGGTCCTTCAGGTGCCGCGGGAGGTTAGACGGTCGCCTCCCTGACTCGGGGAGTGAGTGGCGAGACCGGCCCCCTGCATCTCGACAGTGAGGGCTACGCCATGGCTAGCATCCGATCACACCCAATTGTCCTGCGTATGCGACCCGTGACTACCTCCGGGTTCCCCGGGACCTTGTTCTCCCGGGCTTCCAGGCCTCCGTTCTCCTGATTGGGCAGTCCCATGTACGGGAGTTGCGGCGTCACCAGTGGCGTCTGCCTCACCGCGGCATCCGTGTTGCCGTCCGGCATGTCCGGATCTGAGATCGCCCGCGTCCTCCTCGAGGTCGCCGGCGCAGGGTTCGGACTGTATGCGGCCACCGGCTTCATGGTTCTGCTCGCCGCCACCGTGCTGCGCCTCCGCAGGCGTGCCACCCGACCCCGCTCCGGCCCGGACGCCGGAGCGCCCACGGTCCACCGAGGTGCGCCGTGGTGACCGTCCTGCTGTGGCTGAGCGCGACGGTCATTATCACCAGTCTGAGCTATAACTCCGGCCTGTTTGCCTTATCGCGCCGTCACATCGTGCTCGCGCCACCCGAAGAAAGACGCCGTTTCTACGTCTTCCTGCTTGCCTGCCTCAACGAGGAGAAGGTGCTGGGGGAGAGCCTCCACCGGCTGCTGACGTTGCCGGTGGACGACTGCATCGCACTGGTCATTGATGATGCGTCAGATGACGCAACCGCCGAGATCGTACGGGCGGTGGACTCCGAACGCGTCCTGCTGCACCAGCGCCACCTCCCGAACGCCAGGAGGGGCAAGGGCGCTGCTCTCAACGACGGGCTGCAGCACCTGGCCGGTTCCGGCGCACTGGACGACCGTGCCCCCGAGGACGTGGTGATCTGCGTCCTCGACGCAGACGGCAGGCTGGAATCCGAGGCCGTCGCTGAGGTCGACCGGTACTTCACCGATCCGGCCACCGGAGCCGTGCAGATCGGCGTCCGGATGTACAACCGGGCCGACAGCCTGCTGGCCCGCATGCAGGACATGGAGTTCGTCGTCTACACCGACATCTTCCAGGCCGCCCGCCGGCACATCGGCAGCGTCGGCATGGGCGGCAACGGCCAGTTCATGCGCCTGAGCGCGCTGCGCTCGCTCGGCCCGACGCCCTGGAGCGACCAGCTGACCGAGGACCTCGACCTCGGCATCCGCCTGATCGCCGCAGGCTGGACCAACCAGTACTGCTCCACCGCGGCCGTGCACCAGCAGGCCGTGATCAGGACCCGTCGGCTGATCCGCCAGCGCTCCCGCTGGTTCCAGGGACACATGCAGGCCGCCCGGCTGCTGCCCCTCGTCCTGCGGGAGATCCCGCCGCGAGCCGCCGCCGACCTGACCTACCACCTGTCCAGCCCGGCGATGCTCCTGCTCACATCCCTCCTGCCGCTCGCCTTCGCGGCCGGGATCGCCGGCTTCGCGGCCGACTCCTTCGCCTACGGCCACAACACCTTCCCGGTGCTCTGGCTGATCCCGCTGTATGCACTCGCCTTCGCCCCCGCCTACGCCTACGCCTACGTGTACCGGAAGCGGGAGCGGCGACTCGGCCTGCTGCGCTGCCTGCTGCTGGCCCACCTCTTCGTGGCCTACGGCTACCTGTGGTTCGCAGCCGGCTGGTGGGCCGTGGGCCGCGTGGTGAGCGGCCGCACCAGCTGGCTCAAGACCGCCCGCACCTGACGCTTCGTCAACTGCGTGTCCCGGAGCGACGCTGACGTGCACCCGTACACGTCCCGCCACCGCTCCCCCACGCCCTTCCACCCGTCACTCCACCTCGCCCGGAGGAGAGCCACCATGTCCCACCTTCCCCTGCCCCCGCTCGGCACCCCCACGACGCCCAGCCGACTCCAGCACCACGGACTGCGCCCACTGCACGCAGCCGTGATCCTGGGCACCCGTCCCGAGGCCGTCAAACTCGCCCCGGTCGCCAGAGCCCTGGACGACTCCGAGGACTTCGCCCCGGTACTGGTCAACACCGGGCAGCACCGCGAGATGACCGACCAGATGCTGGACCGCCTCGAACTGACCCCCCATCACGATCTGGGGGTGATGACCCACCGCCAGCAGCTGTCCGACCTGACAGCCCTCCTGGTCGGCAAGCTCGGCGAGGTGCTGCGCGCAGAAGGACCCGACCTGGTCATCGTCCAGGGCGACACCACCAGCACCCTGTGCGGCGCCCTCGCCGCCTTCTACGAACGCATCCCGGTGGCCCACGTGGAAGCCGGACTGCGCAGCGGCGTCCTCGACAACCCGTTCCCCGAGGAGCTCAACCGACTGCTGGTCACCCGACTCACCCGCTGGCACTTCGCCCCCACCGAGTGCGCCGGCACCCGACTCAAGTCCGAGGGCGTGCCCGCCGACAACATCCACGTCACCGGCAACACCGTGATCGACAACCTGCTGTGGACACAGTCCCGGGGTGTCGGCCGGTCCGCATTCCGCACCCCCCGCCGCGGCATCCTGGTCACCCTGCACCGACGGGAGAACCAGGGCGACCAGATGCGCGCCATGGCCGCCACGCTGCTGCGCCTGGCCCACCGCAACGACGTCGAGATCCTGCTGCCGGTGCACCGCAGCCCGGCCGTCCGCGAAGTGCTGCTGACCTCGCTCGGCAATCACCCGCACATCACGCTGACCGAACCGCTGGACTACTTCGACTTCACCGCCTCGCTGGCCGCCAGCGAGATCGTCCTCACCGACTCCGGCGGCGTGCAGGAAGAGGCCCCCAGCCTGGACAAACCGGTCCTGGTGCTGCGCACCACCACCGAACGCCCCGAGGTGGTCTCCACCGGTGCCGCCCGGCTCGTCGGCACCGATCCCGACGCCATCCACACCGCGACCAATGCCCTGCTGGACGATCCCGCCCTCTACCGGAGCATGGCCGACGCCCGGAGCCCGTTCGGCGACGGCTGCGCGGCACAGCGAATCGTCACCCGGCTGGCCGAGGACTTCGCGTCCGCCTCACCGGCCGGCTGCGCGGTCGGCGCGGCCACCGGTGACATCCTGGCACAGCGGTGAGACCCGTCCGCGGCCCTCGCCCGAGACGACAGACGCCGCGAAGTGGACCATGCTGGTGGACATGCACCTGGACCGGCCCACATGGGCCGTGCTCACAGGCGGCCGGGCAGGCCGCTCGCCCGGACCGGATCCCGGCCAGCCTCGGCCCGGTCGACGGATCCGGTGGATCCTTCTGACCGTGGGCACCCTGCTCATCACGCTCGTTCTGGTGGTGGCCCTCGGCCTGACCTCCGGAGCCGGTAAGAAGGCATGGCCCGGGGGGACGGTGCACGGACCCTGGCGCGTCGTGTTCGACGGTGAGGGATCCGTCGGCACCGACGACGGCACGGTGAGCCTGAAGCCCCGTCGCCCCGTCCTGCCGTCCGAGACCCACGCCGCGCTGGTGGTCTCCGTCGATTCCCAGGGGGACTTCGACTACCGGCTCCAGATGCGCACCGTCGAGCAGCTCCGCCGGCCCGACCCCAACTCCTGGGAGGTCGCCTGGGTTGTGTGGCACTACACCGACCCCCAGCACTTCTACTACTTGGCCCTCAAACCCACCGGCTGGGAACTGGGCAAGGAGGACCCCGCCTACCCGGGTGCTCAGCGCTTCCTGGCCACCGGCCCCCCCGCCTACCCGATCGGACCTTGGTACGACGTGGAGATCCGGCAGGCTGGCCCGACCATGTCAGTGGTTGTGGAGGACCGGCCCCTGGTCACCTTCACGGACAAGGAGCGCCCCTATCCGGAAGGCAGCGTCGGTCTGTACAGTGAGGACGCCCACGCCGAGTTCCGGCACTTCGCGCATTGAACGCACGCAGGCGGTCATCTCCCGCCGCCGCCCACCATGTCGCGGGTGCTGTCCACGGTGACCGCCAGGGCCACGCGGATCGGGCGGCCGGTGACCCGGCCGTCGCCCGTCCTCACGCTGCCTCATTCTTTCGGGGCCGGAAGGATGACGGAATCGTTCTCCGCGAGGCCGGAGATCACTTCTGTGAGCCGATCGCCGGCAAGGCCGAGTCGTACCGTCGTGCGAACGGGGACGCTCTTGCGGCACTCCCCGTTCTCTTTGATGTCGTCGCACTGCAGAACCAGGACGTAGTCCCCTTCTCTGTCGTGGTGGACCGCCGACGGGGGCACCGCAAGTACATGGTCCCGTGAGTCCAGGGTCAGCGTCACTTCGGCCTGTATTCCCGGCAGTACGCCCGCTGGGGGGACCGGTAACCCCAGCTCCATGAGGTACTTGGCCGCCTGCCCGCCGAGGTCCGCGGTCCGGACGTCGGATCCGTCCTTCCCGGCGGCGGGCTGGTCCCGGCTCCCCGGCGACACGGCCGAGGTCGGAAGGCCCCCGAGTGTCGTCGTCGCACGGGCCCTGGCGTCCGGAACCGTGACCATGGCCTGTTGTCCCACCCGCAGCTTTGCCAGGGTGCCGGCGTCGATCGACGACTCGACCTGCAGTTCGTCTGCCCGCAGGACCACAGCGGGCTCCTCGCAGGATGGGTGGGCTCCGACGGCCGTGTTCACCGACTCGACGAACCCGGCCGCCGGCGCGGTGATCGTGCTGGCGGCCACTGCCTGCTGGGCCTGGTCCTTGCGCTGTTGGGCCATGGCCACCCTCTGCTGATCCGAGGCCAGCTGTTCCTCGGGGAGGCCGAGGAGGGAGCTCGGCGTCGAGGTGGCTAGCGAGGCGGACCGGGAAGCACCGGCGGCCGGAGTTGGGGCTGGCCGGCTTATGGCGGCCTGACGGGCTTTGAGGGCGGCGGTCGCTTGGGAGAGTTCCTGTTCCGCCGCGGAGAGGTCGCTCTGGGCGCGCGCGGTGTCGGCCCTTGCCAGGACCGTTCCCGCAACGACGTGGGTGCCGGCCACGACGGGGAGGGACGTGATTTTCCCAAGGCCGGCAGGGGGATTGTCGACGGCAATCCGACCGCACGTGTCGGTTTCACCCGGTTTCGTTTCGGTGTAGGCCGCCACCAAGCCGAAATAGAGCCAGTACGTCGCAGCCCTTGTCACGGTTCCGTCCATTCGGACGGTAACTCGAACATCGTCCCGCTTGACGGTGAACACAGGATGCCGTTCAGGGTTCCGTGTCAGAATTGCGAGGGTGGCCCCCATCGCCGCAGAGGCGATAAGGAGCGACAGCCAGCGCCACTTCCGGCTCCGGCGGCCCGGTGCGGACGCCGAACGCACGGAAACCCGACCACGGCGCAGACTCAAGGCGGGTGACATCTCCTTCGAACCTGTGCAGGAGAAAGCCGGGTAACGGTCCGACCGCCTGCCCGGCGTCGCTGCACCCAACCGTCGGACGTACGGATAATGGCAACCTCGGAAGGGGAGGTCAAGGATTCTCCGCGGTTGTCGCCGGGTGTGCTCCGAACGCCTTCCCCGTTTGGCTACTGTCGAGTGGCGTGCTGGAAAATTCCGTGCCCAGACGTAAGGATTCCTCCTGTGCCTTACGGGCGGTGACCGGCCGAGGTGCACCGCGACGCTTCATCCCCTTCCATGAGAGAAGCACGGTCCTGTGCGCCGGTCCGATCCAGACCTGGCCCCGTGCGCCGCCACGGCATCGATGTAGCTGTCCCGGACCGTACCGGACGATGGGAACCATCCACGATGAACTCACGAGTCGTCTGCACAGCCGTACTGGCGGCTGCTGTCGCTCTGGCGGCGGCGACACCGGCCGTCGCCGCCACCGTCACGGTCAACCCGACCGGCGTCGCCGCCGGACAGTCCCTGTCGATCACGGCCACCGGCTGCACCACGACCAGCGGTGTCCAAGCCGCTTCCACCGCCTTCTCCGCGCCGGTGACCCTGAACCAGTCGACCTCCAGCGCCGGCACCCTGTCCGGTACCGCAATCATCGCCACCTCGGCCACCGCGGGTCCGTACACGGTGTCCGTGACGTGCGACGGCAACGCTTCCACGGCCACGTTCACCGTCACGGCCGCCACGGGCAGCCCGACTCCGAGCCCCACAGGGAGCGGGAACCCGTCAAGCCCAAACCCGACGACGACCGTGACGGCCACCATCACCGCAACTGCCACCACGCTCGAGACCGTCACGGAGAGCCCAATCCTGACGCTCTCCCCCACGGGGGGCGTGGCTGCCGGGGACGGCAGCAGCCAGGCATCGACCGGACCCGGCCCGACGGTCGTCGGACTGGGGCTCGCAGCCATGGCGGTCGGCTCCGCACTGGTGGTCCGTCACATCCATCGTCGGCGACCCGGTGCACACCGATGAGCAGGGCCGCCGCCGAGGCCTGGGCCGTTCCTCGTTGATGGTGGCGCTCGTCCTGCTCCTCGGAGGCGCCGGCTACGGGGCCGGAGCGTACGTTCTCGCCCCTCGTACCGAGTACCAGCGGATACCCCCTCCTCAACCGGACCACAGCGGTGTGCCGACCCTGCCCGTCGATCGACCCACCGGTGGATCGCCGCAGATCGAGGCCCTCGCGCCGTCGGTCCCGGTGCGCATCGACATTCACCGCCTGGGCATCCACGCGGAGATCATGGCCGGCGGACTCAATGCCGACGGATCCCTGGCCGTGCCTCCCGAGGACCAGGCCGACCATGCCTCCTGGTACAGCGGAAGTCCGACCCCGGGAGCGACCGGTTCCTCGATCATCCTTGGGCACGTCGACTCCCGAAAGCTTCCTCGGGGCAGAGCGGCCTTCTACCCCTTGGGCGCTGCGAAGCCCGGCGACGAGGTGGAAATCACGAGAGCGGACGGCACCGTGGCCGTGTTCACCGTCGACACCGCCACCGTGGTACCCAAGGACAGGTTTCCGGCCGACGCCGTCTACGGCGCCCGACCGACTCCCGAGCTGCGCTTGATCACCTGCGGTGGCGCATTCGTGGACGGCGCCTACACCGGCAACGTCGTGGTGTTCGCGCACCTCACTCGTAGCCGACCGGATGTGTGGGGGGAGCCGAGCTGAAGCAGGAGCGGGTGGGTGCAGAACCGGACCTGCTCGTGAATGAGATGACCCCCGCGGTGTGGTCACACCTGGCAATGGATCTTGTTGGCCCAGGAAGGTGAAGATCCACATGGCCCAGCCATCGAAGTGCAGTGCGGAGTTCCGATCGGACGCGGTGGCGTTGTAGCGGGCCTCGGCGGGTCGGCGGACGTTCAAGGACGTCGCGGCCGATCTGAACGCCAACCCGGAAACACTGCGGTCCTGGGTGCGGGCCGCGGACGCCGAGACGGCGGGCGGGTCCGGGCGGAACGCGGAGGACGTGCAGGCGGAGCTGGCCCGGCTGCGGGCGGAGAACGCCCGCCTGGCGAAGGCCGAGAAGAAGTGGGAGCTTGGGCGGGAGATCCTGCGGCGGGCGGCCCGGTATTTTGCTCGGCAGATGAAGTGATGGCCCGCCGCTGGGACTTCATCTCCGCCAATGCCGAGGATTTCGGGCGTGCAGCGGCTGTGTCGGATACTCGGCGTCTCCCAGTCCGGCTACTACCGCTGGTTCGCCGCAGGTGAGGCCTGCGCCACGCGCCGGACCGAGGACAACGCGCTGGCCGCAGAGATCGGGAAGATCCACGCCGAGCATCGCGAGGCCTACGGAGTCCGGCGTATCCACGCCGAGCTGCGGGCCTGCGGGCGGGTGGTGAACCGCAAACGAGTGGCCCGGCTGATGCGCGAGCATCGCATTGCCGAGCGTCACCTGCGGCGTCGCAAGCGCACCACCATCCCGGACCCGGTCGCGCCGCCGGTGGCGGACCTGATCGGGCGGGACTTCACCGCCGAGCGCCTGGACGAGCGCTGGTGCGGCGACATCGCCTACATCCAGGCCGCCGGCGCGTGGCGGTTCCTAGCCTGCGTGATCGACATCCGCTCGCGCCGCGTGGTCGGCTGGTCGACGGCCACCCACATGCGGACCTCGCTGGTCGTCAACGCGCTCCAGGCCGCGGTCGCCGCCCGGGGCGGGGACGTCACCGGAGTGGTCTTCCACGCGGACCGCGGGGTCCCCGGTCTGTGGAGACTGTGCGGCATGGAGACGACGGTGGGCCTCGACAAGAAGGCCGTGCGCACGAGGCCGTCACCTGCGGGTGGCGGCCTTCGGCATGGCGGCCGGAGCGGCCGCCCGTTCTCGCAGCGCCCATGCACGGGTGCGGGCCTCATCGGAGGGCCGGATGCCCTGCGCGGTCGGGGTGGTGCCAGCCAGGTCAAGCCGCAAGGCGTGGATGCGCCGGGCGAGGACGATGGAGATGCGGCGGCGGGCGCTGCCGCGGACGGCGGCGACAGTTGCGGCGCTCTGCGAGCTTGCCAGGATGCCCTGGTGAACGACGACGCCGCCCCCAGCAAGGCCGACCAGGTCCGCCTCTACCTCGAAACCCTGCAGGCCCGCATGGATCCCGACCAGTTCCGGGTCCTGCGCCACCTCGTCAGCCGCTCCCTCTCCGTCCTCGCCGCACCCGACGGGGAAGGCCACCTCGACCTCGACGACGAGGACAAGACCCACCTCACCCCGGAGGTCACCAACGAACTCCTCGTCGTCCTGGCCATCGCCGCCACCGGCACCATGGACCACCACGTCGTCGACCTCGGCGACGGCGCGGCAACCGTCATGGACGCCGACACCGCGAACGACCCCGAAGCCGTCCAGGAGATGCGCGACTGGGCCGCGAAGCAGCGCCGCGAACGGGAGCACACCGACGCCGTCCTGCGCGGCATCGCCGACGCCTCCAACCCCTGATGCCGCGAACCGCCCGAGTACGGGTACGCGACGCAAGGGCCGTCTGCCCGCCGGCGTCGGCGTGTCTCGGCGGGGCGGGGCGAGAGCAGGCACACGGCCTGACCAGCGTGCCTCCCGCCACCGCGGCCCCGCACCGACGTAGGGTCGAGACAACGGCGGCAGATCAGGAGGCGATGCCGGTGGCCCCCGCACCGTCCCGCTGGCTGCTCACCTTCCCCGGCCGGCCCGGAGCCCACGGCGAGCAGGACGCCGTACTCGTCGAGCAGCAGGCCGGCTACGGACCCCACGGACACCCGGTCTACGCCGACGCCGAATGCACCGTCCGCGTGGAGATCGAAGAAAGCGGCCTCGTCCACATCCTGACCCTCATCGACCGGACCGAGCCCGACACACCCATACACGCCCAACCCCTGCACTGACGCGGACACCCGCCGGCCGACGGCGCCTACGCGCGGGCGCTGCCGCCGCCGGCCTCCAGCTGCCGCAGCTCGGCCTCGGCGCGCCGCTGGTCGGCGACCGCGTCGACCCCGAAGTCCACCGCCCGCACATACGCCGCGACCCTGCGCCGGGCGAGGTCAAGCAGCTGCCCGCGGGGCCAGGGCTCGCCACGGCCGGCCGCCTGCCCGGAGCGCACATTGTCGTCCGTCACCTCCGCCATGGCGCGCATCGCTGCCCCCACCGCGGCCAGGTCCGACAGCTGTCCGCTCCGCCAGACCAGGTACTCCTGGCGCAGGTAGCCGATCGCACCCTCCTCGCCGTCCCACTCGGGCGCATCCGGGCCGAGCGCACCGCGGCCGGTGCCGCCGTGCCGGTCCATCTGCCGCAGCTGCATCGCGGCGCCGACGGCAGCCGGGTTCGACCCGCCGCCCGGCCCAGCAACAGCACCGCTGCCGGCGCGCGCCGGGGCCGCCGCGGGCAGCGCGGCGCGGTCGAGCAGCGCGGCATGGCGCAGCACCCACTCCCGGTCGTGCACCTGCGGGGTGCCGTGGTCGGCGCGGACGAGGTTCAGCATCGCCGCCGTCTCCACGTGCGGCTCGGGGGCGTCCGCGTAGGCCTCCCCCGGCGTCGGGGCGGCCGGGCCCGTGGTGGTGTTCGTCGGCATCCTGCAGTTGCTCCTCGGCGCTGGTCGGATTGGGCGTTGCGGACGGGGCTGGCCTGCGGGTGGCCGTGGTTGCCGTACCGCCCGCGGCCTACGGGCAAGGGCAGCGCGTCCCTGGACTCCAGTCTCGGCGCCCCAGGTGCCCGGTGGGGACGGAACCCCGGGATCTGGCGGCATTTCACTGCACAGTGCCTGCCCGGAGTAGCCAGCGGCGGGCCGGTGCGGGGTGGTGGCTCTGCACGCCGCGGCTGCGGCTGCTTGGGGCGCCGGTGTGCAGCGCGGGGTGCTGGCTGGCTCAGTGGAGGTCTGCGGCGGGGATGGTGACGGACAGGCTGCTGCCGGGATCGATCCGGCAGGTCGAGCCGGGCGGGCGCGGTGGCGAGGAGTTCGGCGACGGTGAGGGTGCGCCAGCTGTGCCAGTCCTCGGGGGTGGGGGTATGGCCGGTTTAGATGTCGAGGACTGGGCTGCCGTCGGGGCGGGTGGTGAGGCGTGGGGTGCCGTCGGGGTGGGCGGGGACGATCCAGGTGTGGGCGCGGGCGGCGGCGATCAGGTCGTGTTCGCTGCCGTGGCCGGTGGCGGCGGCTTGGAGGGCGGCGGTGACGGGGTTGTCGGGGGCGGGCAGACCCAGCGCCTGGGCGGTGGGCCGGTAGTTCGGGTTGTGGGTGAACGGTCCGATGGCGCCGTGCTCGTCGACGGGCCAGGCGCCGACGACGGCGTGGCCGGGGACGGGGCCGTCGGGGTCGTAGGCGGGGTCGACGGAGTAGAGCCAGCCGCCCTTGCGCTGGAGGGCGGCCTGGCGGAGCTCGTCGGTGATCGGGGGTTCGACGGGGTCGGGGGCGGTGTTCACGAGGTCTCCAGCCAGCGGCGGTGGGCGGCTTCCTGGTCGGCGACGGTGGCCAGGTCCGTGGGGGCGGGAGGCGAGGATCGGCAGGAGGACGGGCTTGGTGTCGGCGATGGGCGGCAGGAGTTGGTAGGCCTCCTCGCCTCCGCTGTCGCGCAGGAAGCCGCTGGGCCACGCGTCGCGGCGGGCACCGGCGACGGCGAGCAGCCAGCCGAGCGGTTCGAGTCGGCGGCGGGCGTCGAGGAGAGCGCCGAAGCCGTCCCAGCCGGTGCAGGAGCAGGACCTCGGTCAGGGCTCGTGTGCTCTCCCGTTCGCGGTGCGCTTCACGGGCGGTGGCCCATAACGACTTGGTGCGCGATTGAGGGTGGGGCGTGTCGGCCTGGAGGGTTCGGCTGGTGATCTTCAGCGCTCCGCGCAGCGGTCGGAGACCAGGCCCG
>NZ_JBFBJY010000131.1:0-13435 GCF_040702125.1 Kitasatospora sp. NPDC085895
CGGCCCCATCCTCCTCGCACCCTCGACGCCTTGAAGCGCGTGCTCGAGGACCACGACAACGAGATCAACTCAGGCAGTAAATGAATTACGGCTCCTGAACCGCTGCCAGTTCGTCGCCGACCACCGCGCCTTCTACGGCGTCAAGCGGTTGTGCCAGGTCCTGGGCATCGCCCGGTCGACCTTCTACTACTGGCAGGCGACCGCCTCGGTCCGGACTGCCCGGCTGGCGGCGGACGCCCGAACAACGGCCCGGATACGCGCCGTCCATGCAGCCTCGGACGGGACCTACGGGGTCCCCAGGATCACCGCCGAGCTCCGCGAGCGCGGCGAGGCGATCAACCACAAGAAGGTCGCCCGGCTGATGAAGACCGCGGGTCTCACCGGGCTGCGGCTGCGGCGCCCACGGCGGACCACCGTTGCGGATCCGGCCGCGGCCAAGGTCCCTGACCTGCTCGGCCGCGACTTCACCGCCGAGGAGATCAACACCAAGTACGTCGGAGACATCACCTATCTGCCGGTCGGCGGCGGGAAGTTCTGCTACCTCGCGACCGTGATCGACCTGGCGTCCCGGCGGCTGGCCGGCTGGGCGATCGCCGACCACATGCGCTCCGAGCTGGTTGTCGACGCCCTGGCCGCGGCCGAGCGGACCCGCGGCAGCCTGGCCGGAGCGATCATGCACACCGATCACGGGGCTCAGTACTGCAGCCGGTCCTTCGCCGCTGCCTGCCGCCGGGCCGGCGTGATCCAATCGATGGGGGCCATCGGGTCGAGCACGGACAACGCCGCGGCCGAGAGCTGGAACGCGACCATGAAACGCGAGACGCTCCAGGGTCGAAAGAGCTGGTCAAACGAGCGCGAAGCCCGCCTCGAACTCTTCCGATGGCTCCACCGATACAACACTGTCCGACGCCACACCCGCCTCGGACACCGCAGCCCGAACGCCTACGAACACGCACTCGACCGAGCATCAACTACGCTGGCACAAGCCGCATAACCCCGTGTCCAACATCCGGGGTCAGGGCCCATCCCCTCTACACCGACGAGACCGGCCGCCTCCACGTGGAGATCACCGAACACGGCACCGCCTGCCTCCTCACCCCACGCCGCTCCACCACGGCCCGCTGCACGCCGAGCCCCTGCCCTGACCGCCTCCGGCCCCGGGCGGCGGGCCGGGGATCGGCCGGTGCGCAGCCGAGCTCATCCATCGGCATACGGCCAGAGCCTGCGGCGCGGTACAGGTCGGGGACCGCCGTGCGTCCTGGGGCGGCCCCTGACCTTCCGGCCTCGAGACGACCGCCCGGCAGTGAACAGGGCGGCGCTCGGGCTTCGCGGGAGCCAGAGCAGGATGCCGCGGGGACGGTCCGCCTGAGCGCGCGAGTCTCGCAGCGGCTGCAGTATCCCGCCCGACACCGGCCACGCGCCCGGGCGTGTTCTCGAGCCCGCCCCATCCCCGGTGCCGGTGCCGGTGGTCTGCAGCGTCGACAGGCTGCGCGGCCGTGGGCATGTCCCCCGCCGTCAAACAGGGCGTCCAGAAGAAGGGGAGAGCCCTAGGCCGCCGATCACGTCCACCTCGGCATTCGGTAGGACGTCCTGGGCGGCAGCCCTTTCGGCGCCTCTCTTCTCGGGAACAACCATCCCCGCAACGGTGGGAACGGACCGTGGCGGAATCGAGGTGCCAGACGCGCATCGCGAACGGCAGGCCGGGCGGGCGCCCGCCCGGCCTGCCGGGAATCAGGGCCGGGAATCAGGGTCAGTCGAGGGTGACGACCATCTTTCCCAGGGCGCGGCCGGCCTCCATCACCCGGTGGGCTTCGGCGATCTCGTCGAAGCCGAAGATCCGGGTGGGGCGGGCCCGAAGGTTGCCGGCCTCGACCTGGGCGTAGATCTCGTCCAGCGGGACGTCCGCGAGGGGGAAGGCAGCGGTTCCCAGGACGAAGGCGCTGCCGAAGAAACTGAGTTGGACGCCGCTGGGCAGATCGGCGATCGGGTCGAAGTGCGCCACCGGTTCGAATCCGCCGAGGAAGCCGACCTGGCAGACCCGTCCCCGCGGTCCGACGGCGGCCAGGGAGTCACGCAACACCAGGTTGCCGACGATGTCGAGCAGCGCATCGACGGCGAGCCCCCGGCGTTCGATCTGCCCGGCCAACTGCCCGTCGTCGATGAGGACGTCGGCGGCCCCGAGTTCCTTGAGCAGGGCCGTGTGCGCCGGGTTCCGGGTGGTGGCGAGCACCGCTGCGCCATGGTGGACGGCCAGGTCGACGGCTGCCTGCCCCAGGGAGGAGGTCGCGCCCCGGACCAGAAGCGTCTCCCCGGCCCTGAGCGCGAGGTTGCCGTGCAGGGCGCTGTACGCCGTGGCGTACACCTCGGGCACCGCGGCCAGATCGGCCCAGGGCAGGCCCGAGTTCACGGGCAGCACGTTGGTCGCGGGCACGGTCACCAGTTCCGCGTAGCTGCCGTTGCGGGTCCGTCCCATGCCGCCGAGGATCGCCACCACCCTCGTCCCGACGGGGAGCTCACCCGAGGGGTCGGCCTCGACGAGACCGGCGCACTCGATCCCGGGGACGGCGGCCACCTGGCCCCAGGCACCGCTGCGCATGTACGCCTCGGCGTGGTTGAGGCCGAACGCCTTGACCCTGATGAGGACCTCGCCGGTGGCGGGTACCGGGTCGGGCAGTTCGGTGACCGTGAGCACCTCGGGGCCGCCGTGGGCGGATATGACAATGGCCTTCATGTCCGAACCTCATTCTTGAGCAGTCATTCAACTATTGGGCCGACGAAAGGGCCACCGCGCACGGTGGCCCGAAATGCCGCGCCGTCAGGAGAGCACGGCGAAGGCGTTGTCGACGACGGCCCGAAGGGCCGCCTCGTCGGGATTGGCCTTGCCGACGACCATGAGCCCCTGGCAGGTCGCGACGAGCAGCTTGGCACTGCCGGCCGGATCCAGCGAGTCCCGCACCTCGCCCCGGCGGACGGCATTCTCGAGGGCATGGGTCATGCACCGCTCCAGGCGCGCCAGGTGGCCGCGCACGACAGCCGCCGCCGCGTCGTCCTCCACGGCGTTCTCGATCGCCGTGTTGACCAGGAGGCAGCCCTGGCGCCCTTCGGGGCTGAGCAAGTCGCGCACCAGCCCGTCGAAGTAGCCACGGACCTCCGCCACCGACGCGCCCGGCGCCTCCAGCTCCCCGAGCTTCCGGGGCACGACCAGCTTCGAGTAGCGCTCCAGCGACTTCACGAACAGCGCGCGCTTGCCCCCGGGGAAGGCGCTGTAGATACTGCCGGGCTTCACACCCGTGGCCTTCACCAGATCCTCGATGGAGGTCGCCCGGTAGCCGCGTTCCCAGAACCGCAGCATGGCCTGGTTCAGAACGGCCTCGGGGTCGAACTCGCGCGGTCTGGGCATGGAAGGAATATACATGAGCAACCATTCAAGAACAACGCCCGGTCGGACCGCCCGATCAGCGCCCTCTGGCCGAACCGGCCCGCTCGGCGGCACGACCCGCCTGCCAACAGGGAGCACGAATCGGATGAGCGCCCGTCCTGAACACATGGCTGGGCCGCCCCGGCGCCATCACCCCGAGACCGTCCAACACAGCCCCCTCCGACTCACCCCGGCCGGCCGGCAGTACAGCGGCATCGACGCCCCGGCCCACCTGCTGATGCGCTCCGGCGGCCCCTGGCCCCACCTCGGCGGCCCGCCGTCCCTGCCCCCGTCCGATGGCTGATGACCACCGCGAGCCCGCCCCTGGCACGCCACTGCCATCCGCCCCGGACCGCAGGCGTCCCCGTAAACAGGAGCGGGAACGCAGCACTGGCGCACCGCCGGTGCCGACACCATTGCCAAGATCAATAAGTAGGCCCCCGAGCCGAGCCGTCCCTACAGGCCGAGACGGCACTGGCGGGGTCCGGTTCTCCTGCGGCCAGGCCCGCGTCCCGCTCGACCACGTACCGGCGGGCCCGGGTACCGGGTGGGGCCTGCGCGAGTAGTCGGCCGTCCGGCCTGTGAGTCGACCGGGGAGGCAGATAGGTCGCGCGCCTGGCAAGCAGCGGAGAGGGGGCGAGGCTATGGTCGAGGCATGAGACGGGGCGAGTCGGCACTTCTCGACATCGACTCCGTGCTCACCGCACCGGCCGCGGCCGCTGCCCAACTCTCGGGCTGCCGGTGCCTCCTCCTCAACAGCGGCGACATCCGCGAGGACCCGTCCGGCCTGGAACCGGCGGAACGCGCGGAGGACGCCGAGGTGGTGCTGATCGGTGGAGCCGGCCCCGAGTTCCGGTACGAGGCGCTCAACCAGGCGTTCACCGCGCTCCAGGGGGGAGCGCGGCTCGTCGCGATGCACCGCAACGCCTACTGGCGGACGCAGAAGGGACTGCAGCTTGACAGCGGCGCGTTCGTCGCGGGGCTGGAGTACGCGACCGACGCACGGGCCGAAGTGTTCGGGAAGCCGGCCGAGGCGTTCTTCGCGGGTGCCCTCGCACACCTGGGCGCCGAGGCGGACGAAGCGGTCATCGTCGGCGACGACATCGAGTCCGATGTGCTCGCCGCGCAACGGAACGGCATCACCGGCGTGCTCGTGCGCACCGGCAAGGCCGCGGGCGGGCTGCGGCACACGAGCGGCGAACCCGACCACGTGCTCGATTCGGTGGCCGCCCTGCCCGGCCTGCTGGCACGGCTCCGGCAGCACTATGGCCTTGGGAGGGCCCGCCACGTCCCCGCCCGCCTTCTGCACCGCGCGGCCGTCACCGGGTGTGTCCACTCCTTGATGGCGGCCTCAGCCGGGCGTGTCCGGGAGCAGCGGGAGGTGGGCGATGACGGTGGTGCCCTCGCCTTCGGCCGAGTGGATCTCCAGTCTGCCCTCGTGGTTGGTCACGATGCTCCGCACGATTGCCAGGCCGAGGCCGGTGCCGGGTATGGCGAGCTCGGTGGCGTTGGAGGCACGGAAGAACCGGTGGAAGAGGTCCTTCTGGTCCTTCTCGGGGATGCCGATCCCGGTGTCGCCCACGGTCAGCACGGCCTCGCCGTCCCCGCGGGAGGTGCTGACCGTGACCAGTCCTCCGGGCGGGGTGAACTTGACGGCGTTGGTGAGCAGGTTCATCAGGACGCGGTCCAGCTGGTGGACGTCGCCGAGGACGACCAGGTCGTCCTCGGCGGGCAGCTGGCTCAGGGTCACCGGGACGGCCATCGCCGCCGGGCGGATCGCCTCGACCGAGGAGTTCACCAGCTGGCGCAGGTCGACCGGCAGCCGTTCGGAGGTGAAGGCGCCCGACTCGATCCGCGAGATGGTGAGCAGGTCCTCGATGAGGTTGCGCAGCCGGGCCGAGTTGCGGTCCACCACCTCCACCATGTGTCGTTGGCCGTCGCTGAGCGGGCCGGAGTCGTTCGCCAGCAGTTCGACGTAGCCGACGATGCTGGTCAGCGGGGTGCGGAGCTCGTGCGAGACGGTGGAGAGGAAGTCGTTCTTGGCCTTGTCCAAGGCCTTGAGCCGGTCCACGAGTTCGGTCTCCTGACGGTAGGTCCTGGACTGCCGCACCGCACGGCCGAGTCCTGCCCCGATCGACTCGACGGCCTCGACCTCCATCGGCAGCCAGACATCGCCCGGACGGCAGCGGCAGAGGATGACCGCGCCCATCGCCTCCGTGCCCGATCCGAAGGGGCTCACCAGGAGGGCGACCACGCCCGTCGCGGTCAGCGCGGCGCGGACTTCGGGTGGTGGCCCGACGGTCCCGAAGGAGCCGGGGGCGCCCGGCAGGGCGGCTCCGGAGGCGAGGTACGGCCGGATGTCGTCGACGGACCAGCTCGTGTCCTGCGCGTAGTGTTCCCGGATGATCTCCGCCGGAGCCGGAGGCAGCCGGAGGACCTCCTCCGACGGAAGGATGCCGCGGTCCGTGTTCCAGGCCCGGACGACCGGCACATCGGCCCCGCCGTCGTCGCCCGCCAGCAGCACCAGCACGTGGTCCGCCCGTAGCGCCTCACCCAGGCCTCGTACGGCCTCGTCGAGAATCTGGTCGAGGTCGAGGCCTGACCGGATGCCGATTCCCGCCTGCCGCGCCGCCGCGGCCAGCCGGTCGCGCTCGGCGTCGAGACGCCGCAGCCGGTCGTTCTCGTCGGCGAGCATGTTGACGGCGTGGGCGACGGCCCGGATCTCGGCCGGACCGTGATCCGGCGCCCTGGCGCCGTGGTCGCCCTGCGCCAGCCGGCCGAGCACCGTCCTGATGCCGGCGAGCGGCCGGGTGATGGCCCGCACGGTGTGCAGTACCGCGATCAGGGTCAGCACCGTCGCCAGTACCAGGAGGGCGCAGGTGGCGGCGCCCGTGCTCCACAGGATCAGATCGGCGCGGGCGGACAGCTCGTCGGCCTCGTGGGTGAGACGTCCGTCCATCTCCGCGTTGGTGGCCTCGAAGGCGTCGTACGGGACCTGTGCGGCCGCGGCGAGCGCCGCGGCTCCGGGGCTACCGGGCACTGCCGTCTGCACCTGGTCGGTGATCCGCAGGTAGTCCTGGATCGGCCGCTCCTGAGCCGACAGGTAGGGCCTGGCGCCGGCGGGCGCGTGCGTGAAGGCTTCGGCGAGCGGGCCCTGGAAGTCGTTGCGCGAGCCGAGGAACGCGGCCAGTTGCGCGGGATCGCCGGTCAGCAGGTAGGCGTCCATCCGGCGTGAGCTGTCGGCGAGTTCCCCGCGCAGGCGCAGGTTGGCCTCCTGGGTCGGCACCACCCGGTGCGTCAGGTCGTCGAGCGCCGAGTGCTGGAGCAGCGCGCCGGTCAGGGCGGCGACGCCGGTGAACGCGACGAGTCCGATCAGCAGGCCGAACGAGCGGGCGAGCCGCCGGACGACGGAGCGGTCGCCCTGATCGGATCGAGCAGGCCGGAAGCCGCTCATCGCCGGTCCTCTTCGGCCGGCTCCGCGGCGAAGCCGCGGTGCGTCATGACACCCCAGACCTTCGGTGCGCCGTGGACGGCGTCCCAGATGCCCCGGACCCGCCACCAAGCGGTGAACTGCCGGTACCCGAGGTTCTCGGCCGCCGCTCCCAGCACGGCGGAAGAGACGTCCCGCCAGCGGCTGTAGCGGTGGAAGGCGTACTCCTCGGCCAGAAGTGACAGCAGGCTGACCGCCATCGCGTAGCCGTAGGCGACCAGCAGGAAGCGCCACAGGAATCCCAGGTCGACCGCCCCGATCAGCAGGCCCAGCGGTACCAGGACCAGGCCGGCGAGTTCGACGACCGGTGCGCACAGTTCGAAGAGCACGTAGAAGGGCAGAGCCACCAGTCCGACCCGGCCGTACCGGGGATTGCCGATCATGCCCCGGTGCTTGAGCAGGACCTCGGTGAGACCGCGGTGCCAGCGCCGCCGCTGGCGTCCGAGCACCCGCAGGGTCTCCGGGGCCTCGCTCCACGAGATCGGCTCGCCCACGAAGACGATGCGGTAGTCGCGGCCTGTTTTGCGCAGGTGGTGGTGGAGCCGGACGACCAGCTCGGCGTCCTCGCCGAGGCAGTCCGGATCGAGCCCGCCGACGGCGACCACGGCGTCGCGTCGGAACATCCCGAAGGCGCCGGCGATCACCAGCAGGCCGCCGATCCGTGACCAGCCGGTTCGGCCGAGCAGGAAGGCCCGCATGTACTCCACCGTCTGGATCTTCGCCAGCAGCCGGTGGGGCATGCGGACCCGCACGACACGGCCGGCCACGACGGTGCAGCCGTTGGCGATGCCGATCACACCCCCGGCGGCCACGACCCGCAGCGGGTCGTCGGAGAGGGGCTTGGAGATCGCGAGCAGCGCCTGCGAGTCGAGGATCGAGTCCGCGTCGACCATGCACAGGAGCGGATAGCGGGCCAGATTGACGCCGACGTTGAGGGCGTCGGCCTTGCCGCCGTTGCGCTTGCGGGCCACGATCAGCGGTACCGGGCCGCCCCTGGGCAGGTGGACCGACTCCACGGCGCCGCGCACGGGCACCTCGGTGGAGACGACATGGGGCACCTCGACGAGATCGAAGGCCTCACGGAGCCGGTCCAGGGTGGCGTCGGTGGAACCGTCGTCGACCACGACCACCTCGAACGAGGGATGGCGCAGCAGGAGCAGCGCCTGCACCGCGTCCACGATCCCGCTCTCCTCGTTGTACGCGGGCACGATGAGCGACACCGGAAGCGTGAAGGGGCTGGCGGAGGCATCGTCGTAGCCCGCGAACGGCGTGCGGCGCAGATGCCGGACGAAGTCGCCGGACGCGATGACGACCAGCATGAGATAGGCGGTGTTGATCGCCAGGAAGTACCCGAGGACCAGGACGTTGCTGACGGCGATCACGTCCAGCAGCCCGTCGTGCGCGCCGCTCGCCGTCGATGCGGCCGGGCCGGAAGTCGCCGCGCCGAGGGCGGCCGTCGCGAGTGGCGGCGTCACGGTCCCACCGCCGCACGCCCGGTGGCGGAGCGTGCGCCCTCCTCGCCGATCGCCGCCTCCGCCAGCGCGGCCCGCGCATGAGCGGCTGCGCGCCCGCCGCCGACCCCGTCGGCAGCGCGGCGCAGTTCGTCGCGCCCGGCCGGCCCGACTTGCAGCAGTGCCCGGGCCGCGGTCGAGGCCACACGGTGGACGGGGTCGTCGAGCAGTTCCCCCAGGCGTGGTGCCGCGCGTGATGCCCCCAGACGGCCCAGCGCCCTGGCCGCAACGGCGCGCAGCGGCTCCGGCCGGCCCCGCCGCACCGCGTCCAGCAGCGGCTCCAGACCGGCCGGCGTGCCGAGGGCGCCAAGTGCACGTGCGGCCCGGATTCGCACTTCGACGTGCGGGTCCGCCTTCAGCGCAGCCGCGACCCGGGTGGTCCACACCACTCCTCCGGCGGCTCCGAGGGCCTCGACGGCCACCGCCCGTACCAGCGGCTCGGCGTCGTCGAGACCGGTGGCGACCTGGTCATGCCCGCCGGCCCCGAACGCGGTGAGCGCCTGCAGGACGACCCCGGGCGGTACCGGGTGCGGGCCGTGGAGGCAGTTCAGCAGGTCGGGGACGGCCGCAGGATCCCCGATGTGGCCCAGAGCCCGGGCGGCGACCGTCCGGACCTCGGGGTCGGCGTCCAAGAGCAGGACGCGCAGCTGCGGGGTGGCCGCCCGGTGCCGCAGCAGCCCCAGCACCTCCGCGGCCCGGCCCTTCCGGACCGACCCGCGCCGTCGCAGGTCCGCCATCGCCCGCGCGGCGACTCCCCGCTGCTCGAACAGGCCTACCAGCACGTCCCTGGCCTGGCCGCTCACCTTCGCGAGGATCGTCCGCGCCGTGGGTTCGACGGCCGCCCAGCTCCGGTCGTCGAGCGCGGACAGTGCCCGGAGGCTTCCCGCCGCCTCGTCCCCCTCCGCACAGAGGAGTTCGAGCAGCAGGACCCGGAGCGGTTCGGCCGCGCGCTCCCTGCGGCGTTCCCGCTCCCGTCGGACGGCACGCACGCAGACGAGGAGTACCAGCAGCACCACGGCCGACCCGACCAGTACCTGCAGGCCGCCGTTGACAATGCCACGTCCGGTCATCGGGTCGCCCTGGCCAGGACCGCCTGCACCCGGCTGCTCAGTTCACGCGGGCTGAACGGTTTGACGATGTAGTCGTCGGCACCGGCCGCGAAGCCGGTCTCGATGTCCAACTCCTGTGATCGGGCGGTGAGCAGGATCACCGGCAGGCTCTCCGTCTCCGGCGTGGCCCGCAGTTCCCGGCAGACGTCCAGACCTGACATCCCGGGCATTCTGATGTCGAGGAGGGCGAGATCCACGGTGTGCTCGCGGACGGCCTTGAGCGCGCTCAGACCGTCGTCGACCACGGTGACCTGATGGCCGGACTGCGTGAGCTTGTAGGCCACGAGGTCACGGATGTCGGAGTCGTCGTCGGCCACCAGAATGGATGCCATCGTCCCTCCTCGGAGCGTCCCCGGCGGAGTGAACGCGCCACAGACCTCGTGAGCCGCAGACGTTGTGGCCTGTGATTCGAGCGAACGTTCCGGCCCCGGACGGGCGCTGTCCGGCTCTCGTCCCGCCACTTCCGGCACGGGGAGACAGGCGGTCTCAGGTTCATGCTAGGAGCGGCCCGTGGGGCGTGCGACACGACACGGTGGGGCGGTTGACGCCGGGGAGTGGCCGGGGCCGCCGGGGCCGTGCGCCGGCCGTGCCGCGAACCTCTGCATCGTTGACGCTCTGCTACCGCTACGGGCTCTGTCACTCCTACGCTCTGTTGCGCCGTCCGGCGACGAGGACGGCAGCAGGGTGGGGGTAGGGGGATCGGACGCTTCATCACCCGTCACGGACGGTGCGCGGCCACGGGCCGTCAAGTTCCCGGACGACGGCTGCCGCGGTCCGCAGGGCGACGCACGGCCACGGGCCGGGCCGAACCGGGAGGGCCGGCCCGGCCGGGAGTCGGCATGACACTGCGTCACGACGGCCTGTTTGCCGGCGGCTGTCCGTAGCGGTGCGGCGACTACCATGTGTATGCGCATTGATTCCGTGAACTGGATGCACTGAGAACGTATTTGTGTCGAAAAATCCGACCCCGAGGAGCCTCGAAGGCGGAGCCCGAGGGGTCCCCGCTCTCCCTGCCGAAGCGGCTTCCTCCGCTTACCGACTCCCTGGTACCGGGTCCCGCACGGGTCTCGGTATGCGTTCTCCGCGCAGCGGCGTCCCCTACATCCATGTCGCCGGTCTCACCTGGCTCCAGAAGGCGATCTCCGTCGCCTACCCGCTCGGGGACATCCTCGTGCCGGCCATGCTGCTGCGCCTGCTCGCCCCCCGCGGCGGCAAGAGCCCGTCACTGGTGCTGCTCACCGTGGGTACGGTCGGTCTGCTCACCTCCGACGTCCTGTACGTCCTCATCCTGCTGCACGGGATCTGGCACCGGAACGGCGATGGAGCCGGGTGGGGCGGTGTTCTACGGAGCCTGGGGTGCCACCTCCATCCACCCCTCCATGGTGACGCTGACCCAACCCGTCCGGTGGCGCGCCGACACCGCGCGCGGCCGCCTGGGCCTGCTCACGCTCGCCTCGCTGATCGCGCCGGTCATGCTCCTGCTGGAGGCCGCACGCGGAGTGACCACGAACGTCGGCGGGATCGGAGCCTTCCCGGCCGTCCTCTTCGCGCTGGTGCTCTACCGGCTGGCGGGCGTCGCGGCGACCCACCGGCAGGCCGTGGGCCGGGAGCGTGTCCTGCGCATCGCCGTGGCCTCGCCGGGTCCGCGACCGACGTCCGGGACACGGCCGCCACGGTCCACACCGTCGTCGCCTCGCTGCTACCGGACGACCCGAGCCACAGCGCGCTGCTCGCCATCAGGGACGGCGACGTCCTGTGGTCGATCCGCACCGACGACGGGGCGTGCCGCGCGTCGTCCCCGGAGACCGCCCGGGTCGTGCAGGACCTGACGCAAAGCGGCGAGGCCCGTCCGGTGAGCCGTACCGGCCTGCAGCAGGACCTCGCCGCGGAACTCGGCGAGGCGCACAGCGCCGTGGTCTGCCCGCTTGCCCTGCCGGACCGCCCGGAGGACCAGACCGCGCCGGACGGCTCCGCGAACCCCGGCACCGGGACGCTGATCGTGGCCGGGGACGAGCGGAACCTCATTGTCCTTCAGGACTCGCTGGTCACGCCGGCGGCCCAGGCCGCCCTCGCCATCGAACGGATCGCCCTCAGCGAAGAGGTCGACCGGCGCAAGAGCGAGGCCTGCTCCCGGACCTGGTGCAGAACGCATCCGACGTCGTCCTGATCCTCGACGACGAGTGGTCCATCTCCCCAAATTTATCGCGCGTACGTGGGACCACGGGACAGGCCGGTTCGGAGGTTGCGGCGGCCACACGCGAGGCCGTGTGCACGCTGGCCGGGCGCATGCGGGTGGAAGGCGGTTGCCGGGAGGAAGATCGGACACTGGACGTGCACGGTCACCGTGCGCAGCGGGCAGGCGGAACAGGGACCCGGGCACGAGGGGCCGGGCATCCGGCCCCCACAGGAGTCGAGCCTCCCACCGGGCACGGGATTTTCGATCAGGGCGAGCGGAGCAAAGAAGTGCAGCCTTCCGGAGCACAAGCGCCCAAATCGATCACCCGCCCGGATCTGACGCCGGGGTACCTGGAACCGGAGCTTCGGGGACCCCGTCGCCGCCCGGCAGGACGGTGAGCACGACCACACTCGGAATGAGCGCCCCTCACCCCTGCAGGGGCGCACGAGGCAAGGCGGGGCCCGGCTTGTTCGAGGCCGTGTCTCACGGTCCCACGTCGCTCGACGCACACTGGTGTCGCCATGGCGATGGGGTCGGTTCGTGCGGTCATGGGGTGAGCGCGGCGGAGATCCCGGCAAGGCGGTTCCGTCGGAGGACGAAGGGGTTGGCGAGGTCGCGGTGGGAGTAGCGGCCGCCGTTGACGCGTACCCCGTCCTGGGTGGTCCGCCGGTGGGCAGGTCCGGGTTGCCCCTGCTGTTCCAGGAGGAGGAGCGCGAGGTGGTCGGGATCCTCGACGGCCGTACGGGCGCGTAGCGAGGCGGCCGGGCGGGGAGCGGCGGCGGGCGGGCTGTTGTCGCCCATGGCGGGCAGCAGGAGCAACAGGCCGGCGTGCGCATCGAGGATGTCGGCGTCAAGCGTGCCGGCGCCGGGCGGAAGGTCGGCGGCGACGGCGAGCTCGGGCCAGGACGGGGCGGGTCCCGTGAAGTGACCGTCGTCCTGGGCGAGGAGTTCGGCGGTGGTGAACGGGCCGCCCTCGTAGCCGGGCAACCAGGACGGGGCAGGGTCTGCGGTGTCGGTCACGCAGGCCATCATCACGCCCTGCACCGACAGGGCCGGGGGACGGTCCCCCGAGTATGGGAGCAGCGACAGCAGCAGGTGTCTTCTCACGGGAGGGGCAGCGGATCAGAGATCAGACCTTACACAGTCCTGCTCGCCGAAATCGGCCGGTGCCGGAACCCCGGGGACTCGTTCAGGACGCTTCTTCCCGGGATGTCCGGGCGGCCGCAACGCTCCCGATCGCCGGCCAACGCCTATCTGCCACAGGGGAGTTCACCTCACACGTTCTCCCGGCAGGCGACCCGCGCCACGGCCTGGACCGCCGGAATTCCAGCGAGCACTTGCTGGGGAAATTGGTGATCGAGTTATCAACGTCGCTCGCCGGTCGGCCAGTTGCCCTCCAGCCGGGCGTGGTGTCACTGAACGCGCTTGATCCGTAGGCAATCCAAGGAATCTCCTCCCCCCGCCCGGGGTAACTTTTTCACCCGCCGCGGTGAAACACCGGGGACATCGAATCGGAAAGGCCTGGGAGCACCGCACGATGAAGGCCCAGATGACCCTACTGCCCCGGGCTCTCTCTTTCGGATCTTCTCGGGCGCCCACCGCCGCGCGCCCGGCAAGTTCCGGAAGAGAGGGCCCGGCCTCACCAATTCACCGTGGTGACCAGGCTTAGTGACGGAGCATGAGATAGGCGTAGGAGGGTGCCTCGACCTGTGATGATTCAGCTTCTCAAGG
>NZ_JBFBJY010000132.1:0-13397 GCF_040702125.1 Kitasatospora sp. NPDC085895
CCGGCCCGGGGGCCGGGGGGGTCGCCGGGCGGGGGGGGCCGCGGGGGTGGGGCGCCCGCCGCCCCCCCCCCGGGGGGGGCCCCCCTCCGGGCGCCCCCCCCACGGGAGGGGCGGACTCGGCGGTCACCAGAGCTACGCGGTAGAGCCGGCACCGCCCGGCGTGCGCAGGAACAACTGGAGGAGTAGCCGGCGGTCAATGACCGGGACGGCCTCCTGACCGCTGTAGAGCGCCTCCCGGCCGTGCAGGAAGCGGCGCTGGTTCACGATGAGGTAGTCCCCCGCCTCGAGCATGAAGGACACCTGCCCCCGGACGAGCTCGCCGGCGAGCTCCCTGGCAGCATTGGCGTGCGCTCGGCCGAGCTCGGAGCGTTCCAGCATCTTGGCGGTGAAGCGGACGAACCCCTGGTCCGTCCTGGCCCCGTCCAGGATCGGGAACGGCTTGTACTCCTCGCCGACGCCGTGCAGGTCGTAGAACGTGCCGTAGTGGTAGGCCGGCTCGGCCAGCAGGGCGCGGGTGCTGTCCGACAGCCGCGCCACCGCCGCGTGGGCATCCGAGAGGATGCTGGGGCCGCCACCGAGCGGGTCCGGGCGGACGCACAGAAGCGTAGTGAAGTCCGGAGGCAGGGTCGCGTTCACCAGGTCCATGTGGAACGCGTTGTACCCGATGCCGCTGGACTTGCCGGGGTCCTTGTCGACCTTGACCCCGATGTCCTTCCACAGCGGCCACTTCGGGAAGGGTGAGAAGGGAACGGCCACCTCGGCCGCGAAGGCCGTCGCCAGCCGCCGGAACCGGTCACCCGTCCCCAGGGCTTCGGCGAGGTTGCCCAAGCGCAGCACCGCGTATCCGCCGCCCTCCACGGTCAGCGCGTGGCGCAGCGTCGCGGAGATCCGCTCGAACTGCGGGGTGGCCGTCAGCTCGGCCCGGTACCGCTCCATGGTGGACGTCTCGAGGAACGAGCCGTCCAGTTCCCACGGCTGGAGAGGACGCTCGATCAGAGCGGCTTCGAGCTTGCTCGGGATGTTGATGAACACGCGGATTCCTGCCTCTCGGAGGTGGTTCGCGGGGTGGTTGGGTCTACCACCGATCGCGGTCTGGCGGCAGTGGGCTCTCGGCGGTCCAGGCCTTCGAGTGCGTGCCACTAGGGAAACGGCCCGGCACAGGCTGAAGCGATGTCAGAAGGCTTGGAAATTCGGATGAAAATAACGAGGTGACCAGCAATTTCCAGGCCGCCGACCTGTCGCCAAGCGTGTCCGATTCGCTACCGTCGGACAGGACAGCTAAACGGCGGCAGCTCGGGGGTCCCGGCGGTGGGAAGACCGAACAACACGTTCCGGCGGGTACGCGTCCACGAGTGGAAGATGGGACGCCGCGAAGCCGCCGAGTTCCTGGTGAACAAGTCGATCGAGTTCGGCGAGCCGGTCACTTGCGTCACCAGAACCATCGCCACCTGGGAGGACGGAACCACTGCCTGCCCGCGGCCGGTCTACCAGCGCCTGCTGCACCGGATCACCGGCCGGACCATCACCGAGCTGGGCTTCACCCTGCCCCCTCAGAGACCGGCACGCTCGCGGACAGGCGCCCAGCCCC
The DNA here is from genome assembly GCF_040702125.1 of Kitasatospora sp. NPDC085895. NCBI lineage: Bacteria > Bacillati > Actinomycetota > Actinomycetes > Kitasatosporales > Streptomycetaceae > Kitasatospora > Kitasatospora sp. NPDC085895. The sequence goes on from NZ_JBFBJY010000132.1 coordinate 1,589, forward strand.
CGGAAGGAGAAACCGACATGCGGCGACGAAGCGTCCTCGCCGGCGTCGGCGCCGCACTGATCACCGCCATCGCCAAGGACACCCCCGGCGCCAGCCCCGCACTCGGCGGCAACCACCTGCAGGCCGTCCTCGAGGTCGAGCGGAGCCTGTACGAACAGGACCGCGAGCACGGCTCCGCCGAACTCGGCCGCCAGGCCCAGGCCGCGCTGAAGACAGCGCACACCTGGCTGCAGCAGGGCCGCTACAGCGAGGCCATGGGCAGCCGCCTGCACTCCGCCACCGGCATGCTGTCGGTCGCGGCCGGCTGGCTCGCCCTTGACTCCGGCCGGACCGCTGACGCCCGCTCCCTCTACACCGAGGCCCTCACCAGCGCCCGCCAGGCAGACGACCCGGGCCTGGAAGCGCACGCATGGGCCTGCATGTCCCTGCTAGCCCACGCCACCGGCCGCCCCCGCGAGGCCGTCAGCACCGCCCAAGTCGCACAACACGCCGCCGCCCAGCTCGGCTCACCACGCTGGCTATCCCTCCTGGCGATGCGCGAGGCCCGCGGATGGGCCCTCCAAGGCGACCGAACCCTCACCGAAGAAGCCCTCGTCCGCGCCTACAACCTCTACTCCAAAGGCCCGAGCGACGCCGATCCCGACTGGCTCGGTTTCTACGTGCCCGCCGAGATCGCCGGCCTGGAGTCTCTGTGCCGCGCCGACCTCGGCCAGCTCGAACGGGCAGCCTCCGGAGCCGAGACAGCAGTCATGTTGTTCGGCGACGACAGCCACGCCCGCAACCGCGCCCTGTACACAGCCGACATCGCACTCCATCATGCGAGGAAACCCCAACCCGACCTCGATGCCGCAGCCGACGCCGCCCGCCGCACCCTCGCCTACCTCCCCGACGTCCGCTCCGAACGCCTGCTCCGCTCCCTGCGTGACATCGCCGGCACATTGCAGGCCCACGACCGCACCCGGCCCGTCACCGACTACCTCACCGCCTACCGCGCCGCCGTCCCTGCCGCCTGAAGGAACCCATGAGCGTCCCCGTCACCCCCCTGACCCTGCGCCGCTACGGCGCCGGCGACGCTACCGTCCTGCTCGACACACTGGCCGACATCTGGGCCGAAGCCCACGCCGACCACGACGACGTCGCCCGGGCCGGATTCACCCCCGAAACCCTGCGCCGCCAGATCACCGGCCACGCCAAGCGGGACGACTTCACCCTCGTCGCCGCGTACGCCGACGGCCATATCGTCGGCTTCGGCTACGGCTTCCGTTGCACCCCGACATACTGGTTCGGCGCGGATCTCTTGCCGGTCATCACAACGGACGCCCGCACCACTGACTCGCTCGCCGGAATCTGCGAGCTTGCCATCCGGCCCGGCTGGCACGGACAGGGAGTCGGCACCCGCGTTCACGAGGCCCTGCTGGACGCGCTCCGCCCGCAGTGGGCGTCCCTGCTCGCCATGCCGGGCAGCACCGCCCAGCGCCTCTACGAACGTCTCGGTTACCAGTACGCCGGCCCCTACCGGGCCAGCCCAAATGGACCGGTCCTCGACCTACTTCTGCTCCGTACCCGCTACTAACGGCCACTCATACCAAAACCGCTCGAGGCGCTGATGGCGTGCCACCTGCGGTCGGCCCCGCGCTCGCGGGACTCTTTCCCGCCTCGGCTACATCCCCGGCACCTCCCCCTCGTGGGCCCGCGTTCGCGGGATCTCTCCGACGCGGACTTCTTGTGGCTACCGGAAGGCGTGTCACCCGCGGGGATGCTCCCTCCGCGACCTGCTTGGTGCTGCAGTCGGGGTAGTTGGGGCAGGGCTGTCAGCTCAGAAGGATAGAGGTAGCGACCGTGCCAATCAGCAGCGCGGGTCCGAAGGCGATCTCGGCCTTGCGATTGGCGCGCCTGCCCACGACGAGCACAGCGGCGTGTACGGCGCCGAGGAGCACTCCGGCGCTGATGCCCCAGTACACGGCTGCCCAGCTGTGCCAGGCCAACAGCCCGGCCAGCGTTGGGGCGAGCTTGGCGTCGCCCAGTCCCATCCCGCCGATCAGGACGAGGACCAGGAACACCACAGCCACTGCTCCGGCCGCGGCCGCTGCCCGCTCCAGAGCCGCCCACTGGCCGCCCGTTGCGGTGGCCGCGACGAGCAGGACCGCGACGCCGGCCGCGGCCGCGCCGGTTAGCCGGTCCGGCAACCGCTTCACCGCCACGTCGATCAGGAGCAGCGCGGTGCCGACGATCGCGAGCCACAGCTGGGCGGCGAGCAGCCACCCCTTCGCGCCGCCGGCTACGCAGCCGCCGACGGCCAGGGCGGTGAGCACTTCGGGGGCCAGTGCCGGCGGTCCGAGTCGCGCGGACCTGCCGTTCGTGGAGCAGGCGCTGCAGCGTCGGCGGAGCAGCAGGTCGGCGGCGGCGCGGCCGCGGAGGATGGGGCGGCCGCAGTGGGGGCAGGTGGTGCGCGAGCCGGTGGGGATGCTGTAGGTGAAGACCGCGGGCCGGACCAGGAGGACGCCGGCGGCGAGTCCGGCTGCGGCAGCGAGCGCGATGGCGGTGGGGGAGAGGGACATGGGTCTCCTGGATCGGATCGGGAAAGGGCCGGGCCGGGCGGATGGTGATGCTGTCCGCCCGGCCCGTCGACAGATTGGGCTCTAGAGGCCCTGGACGGCGCCTCGGCCAGTGGTGAGGCGCTGGATCAGCTGCTCGGTCTCGTCCTGGAGAGCGTCGAACTCCATGTCGCGGACCATCTGCCGGGCCTGGTCGGCGACGTGGCGCACGCCTGCCGCGTTGCCGGCCCGGTGCTCGGTGCGCATCCACGCCCGGTAGAGCACTTCCGCGGCCGGCTCGACACCCAGGCCCGCCGCAATGGCGGCGCGGGCCGCGTCGACGTCCAGCACCTCGTCCTGCAGGCGCAGGTGCGCGATCGAGTTCGCGACGGTGACGATCTCACCGACCATCGTCTGCACGAGCGGCGCGGCCCAGGAGTGCGCACCGGCGCCGGTGAACGGCCGGCCCCGCACCACGGCGAGTGCGGCCTCCAGGTCGAGTACCCCGGCGGTGCCGTGCGGCAGGCCCCGCTCGGCGAGGTGCTTGAAGTCCGCATAGTCGACCGTGACCTCCTCCGAGAGGGTGTACTGCTGGACGCCCTTCGGCTTGGGGCGCAGGTACGGCTCGCCGGTGTTGTCCCGGCCGAGGCGGCCGCGCAGGCGGGACATGTGGGTGTCCATGGTCGCCGGAGTCCACGGGCTGACCGGGTCCATGTGGTGGGCGATCGCCCCGTAGTCCCGCTCGCTCTTGAAGATCAGGCAGGCCGCCAGCAGGACCAGGCGCGGCGCGATCGGCGCATCGCCGATCCCGGTGATCCGCATCGGCCCGAGAACCTGCACCTGCGGCGCCGCCGGACCGGCCCCGGGCGGGACCTCGCCCTCGCGCACCACGCTCACCCGGGCCTGCGGCCTGCGCCGCTCCGGCCGGGCCTCCAGCATCGCCACCCGTGGATCCGCACCCGACTCGGCGGCGTTCGCCGTGTCCGGGCCCGCCGCCTTCTCAGGCTGCTGCTGCCCGTCCTCCGCGGCCGTCGTCCCGGGGGCGGCCGCCGCCTGCGGCACCCTCTCATCGCTGGGCAGGGCGCTGGCAGCTACGGGGCCGGACTCCCCTACCGTGGGTGTAGCCAGCAGCGACAGGTGTCCGCGACTACCGACCGGGTGCAGCTTGGTCAGGGCAGCCGGACCGACCTGCGGGTGGTCCGGATCGGGCGCCCCGTCCCACGGCATCTCGGCCGGGACGGCCGGCTGCACGGCCGTCGCCAGGGTGGCGGTGAGCTGCCGGTAGGCCTCGTCCGTCACCCGCTGCAACACCACCTCGGCCCCGTCCAGCACCTCCACCGGCTGCGCCTCGGTCACCAGCGAGGCATCGAGGACCTCGGCGTCCGGAAAGAGCTCGCGGGCGCCCGCGGCCGGGAGGACGGCGGCGATCGGCTGCCCGGCGGGCACCTTGCCCATCGTGTCCGCGAACGCGTACAAATCCTGCTGGCTGGGGACACCGGCGCAGACGACCATCCACGGCAGCGGTGCCAGGCCACCCTCGTGCTCGGCCTGGTGTACCTCGACCAGGACCCGGGCCAGGTCGGCGGTCGCCGCAGCCAGGCTCGGCGTGTACATCACCCGGCACGCCGGGAGCAGCTGCTGCAGCTCCAGGCCGAACCCGGCGGTCAGCACCTCGATGTGATCGGCCCACAGCGCGGTGCCGGCCTCCATCGCGATGCCGCGCGCCACCTCCCGCACCTGCTGCTCGTTGCCGTCCAGTAGGAGGACCTTGTGCAGCGGGAGGTTCGCCATCATCGCGGCGCCGTCGGTGTCGGTGCCGATGGTCGCCAGCCCCGGGTAGGGGGCCGGGAGGTCGCGGGCCTCGTCCTTGCGCAGGAGGGTGGCGCGGCCGCCGCGCACTCCCCACCAGCCGTCCGGGCGGTCGGTGAACGGGGTGAGCGGCTCGGCGCTCTCGTGGGCGTCGGTGAGGATCTCGACCCGGTCTGCCTGGACCCGCGCCATGCGGACCGTTGGCAGGGTGCCGGTGTGGTGGGCGGTCATGGTGCGCAGTGCGCGGTCGAGGAGTTCGGCCGCGGCGGGGGAGGCGGTGTGGTCGAGGATTTGCTCGATCGGGGTGGTCTCTTGCGGCATGGCGATCGTCTCGCCGGGGCGGCGCTCGCGCTGCTGGCTGCGGCGCCGGAAGGCGATGACGCCGAGCGCACCGGCGCCGAGGAGTGCGGCGATGCCGCCGACGGCCTGCTGGGCGGAGACAGGGGCCTGCGCCTGGTCCCCCGCCTCGGTGGCGGCTGGTACTGCGGTCGGCGTGCGGGGTGCTTCGGCCGCGGCGGTGGGCTGCTCGGTCGCCACGGGTGTAGGCGTTGCGGCGGGCGCTGCAGTGGCCGGGGTGCGGGTGGCGGCGGGCGACGGTGCGGCGGGGGAGGGAGCGGCCGCCGCGGGCGGGGGCGCAGGCTCGGTCGTCGGCGCAGTGGCGGTGGGGGTCTGGGCGAGGGGAGGTGTGGCGGCTGGGCCGGACGCGGGGCCGGGGATGACGATGATGTCGCCCGGGAACAGCTTGTCCGGGTCGATCAGGTGTCGGCCGCTAGGCTGGACGACGTCCTTCGTCGCGTCCAGCAGTTTCGGGTAGGCGTCACCGTCGCCGAGTTCCTCCTCCGCGATCTTCGACAGGGTGTCGCCCGGCTCGACGGTGACCGTGTGCTGCCCGGCAGCCGGCCTGGTCCCGGCCGCGTCCGTGGAGGTCCCCGCACCGGGGACGCCCTTCGCGTCGGCGGGCAGCTGCAGCTTCCACCCGGCACGGACCAGACCGGCATCGGTCATCCGGCCGCCGTCCGGCTGCACCCGATCCTTGTTGAGCTCGAAGATCTCCCCGAACCGCTTGCCGTCGCCGAGGTACCGCTCGGCGATGTCCCACAGCGTCTCGTGGTGCGAGCCGGTCGAGGCCTGCACCGTGTACACGGGCCCGGACGCCGTGGGCGCGGCCTGGGCGCTCCCGGACTGTGCGGCCGAGCCCGGAACAGCCGCGGCCACTACGGCGACCTGCTGCACCGGCCCCTGCTGCAGCGGCACCGCGGACGCCGTGGCGGCCTGGCCCACCGTCAGCGCACCGGCCCCGACGAACAGCATGGTGGTCACCAGCTTCCGGGCGATCGCCTGGCTGGCACCGGCCGCGGGCAGCCGCACCGACATATCGACGCCCGACAGCGCCGCCCGCAGCTCCACAACCACGCAGACCATGAACTGCGCCCACAGCAGCCACACCAGCACCGCCAGGACATCGATCAGCGTGCCGGTGCCGACGCTCTGCTGCAGGTCGTCCAGCGTCGGCACCGACGTCGGCAGCGGCCAGCCGATGAAGCGCACCAGCCCGTACGGGATGCCGGCCAGGATGGCGGCCAGCAGAACACCGGCGAGCAGCGCCCCCAGCACGTCCGCGACGGTGCGGTGGCGGGCGCTGCTCGGCGCCTTGATCCTCGTGTTCGCCATCCCGGCCCTTCTCTCCTTCGGTCCTGCCGACGCCCCGGTGCTACCCGGTGACGATCGTTTGGATCTCCTTGACGACGACATCCTGGGGCGTCCCACCGGTGAGACCGTTCGGCAACGGATTTGCTGGCGCGCCGTACGGGTTCGAGGACGGCGTCCACGTCACCTTCCAGGTGACCTGTGCGGTCAATGGATAGGTTCCGCCCCGGCTGGAGCGTTGGTAGGTGATGTTGCAGTCGGCTCCGGAGGAGTCGACCTGGTAGCCGGACCCGCTCTTGGCGAAGTTGTAGGTGCAGCTCGCCGGGGAGGCGTAGTTGGTGCCGGCGTCGATCCGAAGGCTCACCGGGACCGCGAGCGTGGAAGCCGCGATGTTCACCCCCGAGTAGGTCAGGGACGCGGTGACCGACACGGGCTGCAGCGGCCGGTCGAACGTGATGTATGTCGGCAGGTTGACCGTCTGCTTGTCGGCCGCGGGCGAGAGTTTTACGGTCGGCGGCGGGAGCTTCGTTGCACCGTAGGCCAGCTTCGACAGCATCTCCGGGGTCACCGCGAGGATGCCTGCCGGAGGCCTGCCGGTGGGGACCCACACGATGCCCGGATTTTGGGTGCACGGTGTGGTGACCGGAAGATCCCAGGCCTTCTGGGTCTTCACCATGCCCCACCAACGGCCGTCCTGTCCGCGGTGGAAGTCTCCGTCGGCCTTCAGGGCGTCGTACTGCTTTTGGGCATCGGCACCCATGGCCCCGGACAGCCCGGCCAGCACCGCCTGGAAGGCAGCGTCGAATTCCTCCGGGGTGTACTGCGGCTCGTACCACTGAACTTGAATGCGTGATGTCGGTCAGCCGTCCATGATCAGGCCGGTGTTGGTGAGGCAGCTGTCGACGAGGTGCGGGCGGTACTGGATCATCTTGAGCTTGCGCTTGACGGCTCGGGTGAGCTGGCCGAGGTCGGCGGCAGCGAGGTTGCCGATGTCCCGCTTGACCAGCGACCAGATGCCCTCCTGCGGGTTCAGGTCGGGCGCGTAGGTGGGCAGCTGGAAGACGGTGAGCCAGTGCGCGTTGGCCTCGAAGAACGCCTTCAGCGGCGGCACGAGATGGATGCGGGCGTTGTCCCAGACGAGCACGATCGGGCCGCCGAGCTGGATGCGGGCGCGGACGATCAGGTCGCGGAAGTCACGCCAGCCGAAGCCCTTCGGCTCGCCCTTGCGGCGGTGGTACTCGCGGATCGCGTAGATCAGCCGGGACCGCTCGCCCGGCTTGTAGCAGGCCAGGCCCGCCATCGAGACCCGGCCGGCTCCCCGGCCGCGAACGCGGACGACCGGGGTGTGACCGATACGGCTCCAGGTCCTGGCGCGCGGCGGGGTCATCGACTGCCCGGCCTCGTCCTCGAAGACCAGCCAGCCGTTGCAGGCCGCCGCGGTGCTCTTACCAACGGCCAGGTCTCCTTCCTCCACCGCTCCACCGCCGCGTCGTCGCGCTCGATCGCCCGGCGGGCCGGCTGCTGCCACGACCAGCCGTGCCGCTTCAGCAGCCGCCACGTGCCTTCCACCGTGTACGACACGTGGAACAGTCGGCCGATCAACGTCTTCACCCGGGCCAGCGTCCACCGTTGGTCCGCCCAGCCGTGGACCAGCGGACCGCGCTCCAACTCCCGCTCCAGCCTGGCGATCTGCTTCTCGCTGAGTCTCGAGCGCCCCGGCGATCCCTTCGACAGGACCCCGGCCTCACCGCGCTCTCGCCACTGCCGGCGCCACCGCTCCACCGAACGCTCGCTGACCCGCAGCGCGGCAGCGATCTCCCGGTTCTTCTCCCCGCTCTCGAAGCGTTCCACGGCCTGCAGCCGGATCCGCTCCCGTGCGGCCCTCCCAGCGTCGGTCAACCCGCCGCCCTGCGCGTACCTCATGCCCCAGGGCTACCGGAGCCGGCTCGGTCCTGTCAGGCGAACAGCCCCGACATCACTCAATCAAGTTCAGTAGCGGCGGGGTTCCCTCCCCCGGTGCGGGCCGTGAGCCACCGTTCCCAGGGCAGCGGCGTCCTCAAGTGCGACGTTCGCGACGCCGAGCTGGGCGAGGGCGCCGGGGTAGACCCGCTCGTAGGCGGTGTTGTACACGGCCGCGAAGTCCCGGGAGCCCAGCATCCACAGAGCGGGCGCTCGGTCGAGGTGCATCGTGGCCTAGGAGCCGCTGGGCTCCAGCCGGCCGGTGACCAGACCGCGGTCGAGGAGGCCTTCCCGCAGGTCTGCGGTGCGCGCGGTCTCGCTGGGCCCCGGTCCACCAGGGATGACGGAGACGACCTCGAGGCGGCGCGGCGGGATCAGTGCGTCCTGGTTGGCCTATAGCCAGGGCAGGCCGAGGACTCTGAAGAGGTGGGTGCGGTGGATCCCGCCGGAGGAGATGCCGTGGATGGGCCAGCAGAACCGGCGAGGGTGGTGAGGTCGACGGGCGGCTCGTCGAAGAGGTGGTGGCGCAGGAACCCGGCGATCGTGCTCAGCGGCTCCCGGTGCTCGTCGGCGTAGCTGGACCCGGCCGTTTCACGCGCGGGCAACAGGCCGAGGACGGCGTCGCGGTGCGCGGCGAGCCACGGCTCACCGGCATTCAGGGTTGCGAACACGGCGGCCAGGCGCAGCGGTGCGGACGTGTCCGGGCCGAGCAGGGTGCGGGCCTCGGCGGCGGCGCCCGCGGTCCAGCCGGCCGAGCGCGGTGAGGAGTTCGGCCGGGACGGCGGGCACGGTCTCGGCGGCCAGTCGGGCCCGGACGGCGGGTAGGGCGGTACCCCGGTGCCCCGGGTGTGGCCGACCGTCCAGACGGCCGCCTGTCGGACGGCGGCGTCCTCGTCGACCAGCAGTGGTACGAGCAGGGGCAGTTGGGCGGTGACGGCGGTCCGGACGGCGCCCGGCTCGACCTCCCACTCGTCCTCGCTCTCGGCGAGGCAGCCGAGCAGCCGGAGCGCATCGACGGTCTGCTGGCCGGAGGCGGCGATCCGGGCGAGGTACGGGGCGGCGTCGATGCTGGCCGTATACACGGTGCCCTGGTGCACGATCGAGCCGTACAGCTCGTCCAGTGCCTCCTCGGCGTCCTCACCGCCCTCGGCGAAGGCACGCAACAACTCGGGCAGGTCCTCAGCGGGACCGTAGGCGTGGTTGACAGTGGCCCAGGCGTCGGTATCGAGCTGGGCGAGGGCGGTGGGGAGGTCCATGGGCATGATCTTCACAGGGACCCCCGCTCGGGCAGGGTCCGAGGGTGGAGCGCGGGTCGTTCGAGGAAGCGGCACCAGTGGGCGACGAGTCGGCGGCCCTGCCTGCGGGCAGTGCGTGGGCCCTGGGTTCGGCCCTGCCCGCAGGCAGGGCCGAACACGTGCGGGGGCCCAGGCTGGCGGCGGGAAACGGCTGTGCCCGGCGCTGGTGGGCGCCGGGCACATGGGTGTTTTACTTCCCGTTGGTCCAGTAGTCGGGTGGGAAGTCACCTGGCTGAGTGGGGCTGGCGGCGACGGTCTGCAGGTGCCGCTTCCGCCCGAGAATTCCTCTGATCACGCGGCGGCTGCGGAGCGCGAGTTTGTGGCACCACTTCCCGGAGTGCTGGAAGGTCGCGCGCGAGTGTTCTCGTCCGATCATTGCCATCCCCATGCCGACGGGCGGGGGTGTCGGAAGGTCAGGTGCCGTAGGTGTAGCGGCCCTTCTCTCCGTACAGGGTATCGCCGGCCACGAACTTGCCGGTCTCCGAAGAGTAGGCCATGCCGTTGCCCCACAGCCTGTAGTCGTAGGTGCCGCCCTCGGTGTTGCAGCCGACGCGGAACGACGAGTCGTTGACCTGGTGGTAGCTGCTGAGGCAGGTACCACTGCTGGCCATCGACCGTCAGCCGGTCCAGCCGCTGCGGGACCTCGCTGCACGAGGCACACTCACACGTCGCGGCGCCTCACGACGAGCACGGCGAGTGCGACCGTGATCAGGGGCCAGAGCGCGTACACGATCCAGGAGCCCGGGATCGTGGCGGTGTAGCCCAGGGATCCGGGGTCCGGCTCCCAGGTTCGGACCAGGCGGTTCCAGGCGGCCGCCACCAGCGCGTGTTTGATGTCCGCCGACCAGCGGTTGCTCTCCGAGAACATGGTGGGCAGCATCAGCAGGGTGAAGACGCTGGTGACCATGGTCCCGGCGGCATGCCGGAGCAGAACGCCGAGGCCCAGACCGACCAGGGCACAGACCGGAGCCAGCAACGCGGATGCCACCAGCGCCCGGAACACCCCAGGGTGGGTGATCGGAACGCTGGCATGGTGCCCGTCCAGGATGGCCTGGGAGACCAGGAAGGAACCGGTGGAGGCGGCTGTGCCGACTGCGGTCCACAACGCGGCGGTGACGGCCGCCTTGGCCAGCACGACCGAGCCGCGGGCGGGGACGGCCACGGTGGTAGTGCGGATCAGACCGCTGCTGTATTCGCTCACGACGGTGAGGGCGCCCATGCTGCTGGCGAGGAGCATCAGCGTCCAGTAGCCGGCCGCCGGGTAGGCGTCGTAGGGCAGGAAATCAGCGGGGCCGAAGCGGGCGGTTTTGTCCGTCAGCGAGGCCACGGCGGCGGCCCCGACGACGAACAGGACGGTGAGGGCGATCGTCCACGGGGTGGAGCGCAGGGACCGCAGCTTGATCCACTCGGAGGCGAGCAGGTCCCCGAAGCGGACGGGCGGACCGGCGACGGGGGTGGTCAGGGGGACGGAGGCGAGTGTGGTCATCGGGGCTGTCCTGCCTGGTATTCGACGCTGTCGGCGGTGAGTTCCATGAAGGCCACCTCCAGTGAAGCGGTGCGGGTGGTCAGTTCGTCCACTCGGATACGGTTCTCGAAGGCGAGCGCTCCGATGCGGTCCGCCGGGAGCCCGGCCACAGCGAGCTTCTCGGCGCCCGCCGAGCCCTCCGGCTCGACTGAGGCGCCCGCCGCGGTCAGCACGGCTGCCAGCTCGGCGGCCTGCGGTGTTGCGACCACGACGCTGCGACGGGTGCCGCGGGCCGCGAAGTCACCTACCGACTCGGCGGCGATGAGGCGGCCCCGGCCGATGACGACCAGCTGGTCAGCGGTGTTCTCCATCTCCGACATCAGGTGGCTGGAGAGGAAGACCGTGCGCCCCTCGGCGGCCAGGCGCCGGAAGAGCCGGCGTACCCAGAGCACGCCCTCCGGGTCCATGCCGTTGATCGGCTCGTCGAACATGAGCACGGGCGGGTCGCCCAGCAAGGCGGTGGCGATGCCGAGGCGCTGTTTCATGCCGAGGGAGAAGCCGCCGATGCGGCGGGTCGCCACCTCGGTCAGCCCCACCTCCTGGAGCACCTCGTCCACCCGGCGCCACGGGATGCCGTTGCTGCGGGCCAGGGCGGATAGGTGGGCGGCGGCGCTGCGTCCGCCGTGGACCTGTCCGGCGTCGAGGAGGGCGCCGACGTGCCGCAGTCCGCGCGGGTGGTGGTGGAAGGGGACGCCGCTGACGGTGGCGCTGCCGGTGGTGGGCGCGTCCAGGCCGAGGATCATCCGCAGGGTGGTGGACTTGCCGGCTCCGTTGGGGCCGAGGAATCCGGTGACCTGGCCCGGTCGCACGGTGAAGGACAGATGGTCGACGGCCGTCTTGCTGCTGTAGCGCTTGGTGAGTTCGTTGACTTCGATCACGGCACCCACACTGCCGAGAGGACCCCCGCCCGAGCATGGGGCCGTGGGCGGCAATCGTACGGCCGCATTACGACTTGGTGCGCGATTGAGGGTGGGGCGTGTCGGCCTGGAGGGTTCGGCTGGTGATCTTCAGCGCTCCGCGCAGCGGTCGGAGACCAGGCC